>JBJEOO010000150.1:0-2514 GCA_051880755.1 Hominenteromicrobium sp. | reverse complement strand
ACCACGCGCTTTCTTAAAAAACTTTCTATCGACATGCAGATTTTTTCTGTTTTAATTGTACTTTCATGAAAAAAGCGGTATAATAAACCATAAAGCAGTGATATGCTGCCACGAAAAAATACGGTAGGGGATATGAAAACATGAGTGAAAAGCTCTGCAGCGACCGGGTAAATTTGACCATGCTCACGGATTTCTATGAAATCACGATGGCAAACGGTTATTTCACCAGCGGGTTCAAGGATACGATCGGTTATTTTGATATGTTTTTCAGAAAAGTACCGGACGGCGGCGGTTTCGCAATCATGGCGGGCGTCGAGCAGCTCGTGGACTATCTGAAGGATCTTTCTTTCACGGACGAGGATATCCGTTATCTGCGCTCCAAGCACATTTTCCGTGAAGAATTTCTGGACTATCTGAAGAATTTCAAATTCACCTGCGATGTCTGGGCCGTGCCGGAGGGCACGCCGATCTTCCCGGGTGAGCCGGTGGTTACGGTACGCGGCCCGGTTATTCAGGCGCAGTTCATTGAGACGATGGTTTTGCTCTGCATTAACCATCAGAGCCTAATTGCAACAAAGACCAATCGTATCGTCCGCGCGGCGGGCGGCAGAGCGGTCATGGAATTCGGTTCCCGCCGCGCGCAGGGCTTTGACGGCGCCGTATACGGTGCGCGCGCGGCCTACATCGGCGGCTGTGTCGGCACCGCCTGCACCATCAGCGACCGCCGTTTCGGCGTTCCTGCGCTCGGCACCATGGCGCACAGCTGGGTGCAGCTTTTCGACAGTGAATATGAAGCCTTCAAGGCATACGCACAGGAGTATCCGCACAACTGCACGCTGCTTGTGGATACATACAACGTGCTGAAATCCGGCGTTCCGAACGCCATCCGCGTTTTCAACGAAGTGCTGGTACCGCAGGGCTTCCGTCCTGCCGGCATCCGCATCGACAGCGGCGATATCACCTACCTTTCCAGAAAAGCGAGAAAGATGCTTGATGATGCGGGCTTTGAGGACTGCAAGATCTGCGCATCCAACTCACTGGATGAATATATTATCCGCGATATGCTGATGCAGGGGGCAAAGGTCGATTCCTTCGGCGTCGGCGAGCGGTTGATTACTTCCTCCAGCGAACCGGTTTTCGGCGGCGTGTACAAGCTGTCGGCCGTGGAAAAGCCGGACGGCACGCTTGTCCCGAAAATCAAGATCAGCGAAAACGTCGCTAAAATCACCACCCCGTGCTTCAAAGAGGTCTGGCGTATTTTCGACCGTGAGACGGATAAGGCAATTGCGGACGTGATCACCCTGCATGATGAAGTGATCGACGACGAGAAGCCGTACACGATCTTCGATCCGAACCACACTTGGAAACGCAAGACCATTGAGAATTTCCGTGCGGTTCGTCTGCGCACACAGCTCTTCAAAAACGGCGAGTGCCTCTATCAGCCCCGTGCGCTGAGCGCCATCCGCGCGCACTGCCTTGCGCAGGTTGACACGCTTTGGGATGAGGTCACGCGTTTCGAGAATCCGCACAGCTATTATGTCGATCTTTCTCAGAAGCTCTGGGATGAGAAAAACAGACTGCTGTCTGAGAATCAGTATTAAGTCAATCATTGCGAGTAAGCCGGACAGCCGCGGGTGTATGCCGAAAGGCCGCATCTGAGGAAAGTCCGAGCTCCACAGGGCGAGAATAACGGCTAACGGCCGCCGGGGGCGACCCCAGGGAAAGTGCAACAGAGATATACCGCCCGCTTTGCGGGTAAGGGTGGAAAGGTGCGGTAAGAGCGCACCGGCGCGCGGGAGACTGCGCGGCCATGTAAACCCTATTCGGAGCAACACCGCGGAGAAACATATGCGTCGGCCCGGCGCGTTTCATGGAGGTGGCTTGAGCTGTATGGCAACATGCAGTCGAGAAAGATGGTTGTCCAAGACAGAACTCGGCTTACAGGCTTAGTCGCAAAGATTACGGCAGAACCGGTTTCCCGGCTCTGCCGTTTTTTATTGCGCAAAAAGCGGTGCACAGACAAAAAATCTGCGCGCCGCTTGGCTTATTCGTGATACAAACTGCGGAGCAGTTCAATTTCGGCTTTATAGCCGGGCAGCTCGTTGGGCGTTTCAAGGTAGAAGGGGAGATGCCGCAGCGCGGGGTGATTGATGATCCGTTCAAACGCCTGCACGCCGATTTTACCTTCGCCGATCTTGGCGTGGCGGTCCTTGTGCGACGCAAGCCCAAAGATGCTGTCGTTGATGTGGACAGCCTTGAGCCGGCTCAGACCGATTACCCGGTCAAACGATGTGAGAACACCGTCCGGATCGTTCACAAGGTCATAGCCCGCGTCAAAAACATGACAGGTATCGAAGCATACGCCCATATGCGTTTCCAGCTCAACGCGGTCGAGAATTTCGCGCAGCTCTTCAAAGCGGGAACCGACCTCACTGCCCTTGCCGGCCATCGTCTCGAGCAAAACGGTGGTCGTCTGCTCAGGCTTCAGAATCGCGTTGAGCGTTTCGGCAATCT
>JBJEOO010000149.1:0-2523 GCA_051880755.1 Hominenteromicrobium sp. | reverse complement strand
GGCAGGCCTATATTGTCTGCCCGCTGATTGAAGAAGGCGCCGGGGATCTGGCCAGCGTGCAGGCCTATACGGAAATCGTGCGCGATTACTTTGGCAGCCTGCCCATCGGCATCCTGCACGGCCGGATGAAGCCGAAGGAAAAGGACGCGGTGATGGCTGATTTTTCGGCCGGACGCACGAAGCTGCTGATCTCCACCACGGTTGTCGAGGTCGGCGTCGACGTGCCGAACGCGGTGATCATGATGATTGAAAACGCGGAGCGCTACGGCCTTTCCCAGCTTCACCAGCTCCGCGGACGTGTGGGACGCGGCAAATACAAATCCACCTGCATTCTTGTCACGGAGGCACAGAACGAGGAAGCCGTCCAGCGCCTGAGAATGTTCTGCAGGACAACGGACGGCTTTAAGGTGGCGGATGAGGATCTGCGCCTGCGCGGCCCGGGCGATTTCTTCGGCGAGCGCCAGCACGGTCTGCCGAAGCTCAAAATCGCCGACATGATGAACGACATGCAGGTGCTGCAGGAGGCCCAGCAGTGCGCACGCGGCCTGCTGGAACGTGACCCGCAACTGGCTGACCCGGCCCTGCGCGGTCTGAAAGCCGAAATGCGCCGTCTGTTTGCCGCAGGCGGCGGCACGGTAACCCTGTAAAACCAAATCAAAGCAAAAAGCTCTGCAAGCCGCTCCATACAGCCTGCAGAGTTTTTTATTTGGTTAATCCTTTTTGAAGTATTCGATTCCCATGATGACCAAACCCAGCACGCCCAGAAAGACAGCCACCGCAAACGGCAGCGTCATGCCGGTTTCCGCCACCGTTGTCAAAAAACGTCCCGGCGGCGTCGACCATGCGGATGTCATATTATTCCCGACAAACAGAACAACGGCCATACCCCAGATGGTACCCAGCAGGGAAAGCATTCCGCCGATAAATGCCCGCTTCATGATTACACCTTCTTTCAGCATTCCGCCAACCGGGCGCTGTCCCGGCCGGCGCTTTTATTTCATAATCATTTCCCGGTCTTCAGGCAGGGCGACCGGCAGAGCGGCAGGCTCGGTCAGATACCAATATGCCACGCTCGTGTAATCATCGTAGCGCGGGCCGGTCCAGCCGAGGTTATCGAGGGTCATGCGGAAGTTTTCCTCGAAATAAACCGGATCCTTCACATGCCAGCGGTACAGCATGAAGCGCTTCTGGTGATTGTACATCGCGCCGGTGTCGCCGATAATCGCGTACAGTCCGGCATACAGCCCACTGAAGGTTTGATACCGATTGAGAATGATATCGTTGCCGAATGCATACGAGCCGCAGAAATAATCCTCCGTACCCGTATAATTCATGGTCGGATACGTATCGCCGTCGATATACATTTTGGCTTCGCCCTCCACCCAGCAGGTGTTGTGGCCGTTCATGCCGGCGGCGAGGCTCATACCCGCAAAGCAGCCCTTGCCCTGAATGCCGTCGATCACCGTATAGGAGCGCCCCTTCTGCACGGGATGCTCCTGCCGGTAGGCGGCGTGGAAATATCCGCTGTCTGCGGGAATCTCGCCGTGCCAGCCGGAAATCATGTAGTAAAGCGTCTGTTCGGACGCCCCCCGGTTTTCCATGGTGATGCGGCAGTGCCGGCGGAACGGCATTTCCCAATAGCAGTTATAGCCGCGCCCGGGCGCGACAAGCACCATGGCCGAATTCAGCACCGGATATCTGCCCTCCCGGTCCGCGAAATTCTCGTCGTACGCGCAGCCGAAGAATGCGGAGATCGGCGCCTCCACGGAAGGCCGGTCCATATTGTCCCAGTAAATGCGCATCACAAAGGAATGGCCGATATAGCCGGTAAACCAGATATGCGTGATCATGCCGGGGCCGTCGGTGTCGCACAGCGTCACCGTTTCGCCCGGCTGAATCTGAATGCACGGACGTAGCTTTTCGCAGTCCTTTCCGTGCGTGCCGCCGCCCTTTGTGCCGGTGGGGTTTTCCGCCGAGAAGCCGAAGCTCTTTCTGTTCCGCATGCTGTATAAGGCCATTCTCATTTCCTCCCGTTCGGATGTTTTTTATTCCGCCTGAATTCTTTTTATCGGCCAGACATATTTCCAGTACCGCGACGGATCGTGATAAAAATACGCGACTCTGCCGGGTGTGGTATCACGGCAGCAGCCGGCGCCCGCATAGTCAAATTCCGCCATGGCCTGCTCGATTTTCTCCTCCACGGCGCGGTTCTCCTTTTCATAATCGAACGGCCCGTGCTCAAAGACCAGATACTCCGCTTCGGGAATATCCGCCATCAGCAGCTGTTTGGGAACCTCGCCAGCATAATCGGCGGGGAGACGCACGCCGTAGCACTCCGCAAGCGGAATTCCCCAGCTGCAGACCCTGCCCTTCGGCTCCATCATAAACGCCATGACCTGACCGCTGCCGCTGTTTGATTCGCTCCCGCCCAGATCATCCAGCTTGCCCTTGATGCTGTCGAGCAGGCCGCAGACGGTTTCACAGTCCTGTCCGGGAATCAGGCTCTGCTTCTGCCAGAAATCC
>JBJEOO010000148.1:0-11075 GCA_051880755.1 Hominenteromicrobium sp. | reverse complement strand
GCCACAGCTCAATTTCCAGCAGGAAGAATCCGATATTTTCATCCATATGCTGGTTCAGCCACTCGATTGCCTGACGATGCTCATCGCGCGCCCGTTTGACAATCCAGATTATAACTTCGGCGTCTTTGCCGGATGCATATGTGATGATTTTGCCAAGATGGTCGTGGTCGGTATCTTCAAGCTGATTTTCAATGATGATTCTGCGGCCGGTTCCTGTCTCGGTGGCAAAGAGATCAACGTGAAAACCGCCCACCGGGGATTCCCGTTCTGCAAGACTGATTTCAATGCCAATCGTATCGCTGAGCAGAGCGAGATTTTCCTCATGTGACAACCATTTGGAAAAATCATGAGCCTCATGCGGCCAGACGCTTCGCAGATCATTGATTTTTTCAATTTTACCGAGCGTATTCATATGTATCACCATCCGTGAGGTTCAGAAGTTATCTGACGAATCAACAAGCATCTCTTCGGGCGTGAGCGGGCTCAGGGCGCTGAGGGCGGGGTGGCCGGTGAGGGTTTTGAGGATGCGCCAGCCGAAATGGCTTTCGCGCAGGCTTTCCTCCGTCGGGCGGAAGCCGAAATCCAGATAGAGCCGCGCGGCGACCCAAGTGGTCGTCTGCGTGGAGACATAGATTTCGCCGTAGCCCAGCGCCCGCAGGCGGCGGAGCGTGTGCGCGATCAGCGGGCGGGCAAGCCCCCTGCCCTGAAAATCGCGCCGCACCGCAACCCAGTGCAGCCAGCCGTCGCCATCCGGATGCTTCGGGTCGAAGTACGCGGAGGCGGTCGCAATTTTTTCGCCGCCCGGCGCCGTGATAAACTGCATGCGGCCGGGGAGCCGTCCCTCAAAGGGCGCGAAATACACGTTCCAGGCGTCGAGACCCGCCTCATAGCGGTCGAATTCCTTTGCGGACTGCTCGACGGCAATCCAAGTGTCGCGGTCGCCGGCCTCATAGGTGCCGAAGGCATAGCCCGCGGGCAGGGGATATTCGGGAACCGGGACGGAGGCGTCCAGCCGCATGACCAGATGGTAATATTTCAGGCGGCTGTCGTGATTGTCCAATACAATTGGGAAATTATTCATTTCTTCCACAGCACTTCTTGTATTTTTTGCCGCTGCCGCAGGGGCAGGGGTCGTTTCTTCCGGGCTTTTTGCCGTTCTTCACCGGCTGCTTTTTGGCGGGCGTGTCGCTCGACGTGGTGCCGGTCTCCTTGGCGACGGCCTCGCGCTTGGGCGCTTCCTTCGTCTTGAGCCGCACCGTGAGAATCATGCGGGCGGTGTCCTCGCGGATGGCCGAGATCATCGCGTCGAACATGTCGAAGCCCTCGGTGCGGTATTCCACCACCGGATCATGCTGGCCGTACGCGCGCAGGCGGATGCCCTTCTGCAGTTCGTCCATCGCGTCGATGTGATCCATCCACTGTGTATCGACATTCTTGAGCAGCACCATGCGTTCCACCTCGCGCATAATCGGCTCGGTGAATTCCTTTTCGCGCTGCTCGTAGATCTTCTGCGCGCGCTCCTTGAGGAATGCGATGACGTCCTCAGGCTCCAGCTCTCCGAGCGCTTCACCGTCGTAGTGCAGCTCGTCGGGCGTGATCATCCAGCCGAGGTAATGATCGCGAAGGCCGCGCAGATCCCAGTCGTCGTGCGCGGTGTTGTCCGGCAGGAAGCGCTTGACGGTGGACTCGATGGCCTGCTCGATCATCGACTGAATCTGCGGCTTCACGTTATCGCCGTTCAGCACGCGGTCGCGCTGCTCATAGATGATTTCGCGCTGGCGGTTCATGACGTCATCGTACTGCAGGACGTTCTTGCGGATGGCGAAGTTGCGGCCCTCCACCTTCTTCTGCGCGTTTTCGATGGTATTCGAGAGGATGGAGGCCTCGATGGGCGTATCCTCGTCCACATTCATGCGGTCCATCAGCGTCTGGATGCGGTCGCCGCCGAAGAGACGCATCAGGTCGTCCTCGAGCGAGATGTAGAAACGGCTCTTGCCGGGGTCGCCCTGACGGCCGGCACGGCCGCGGAGCTGGTTATCGATGCGGCGGGATTCGTGGCGCTCCGTACCGATGATGTACAGGCCGCCGAGCGCGCGCACCTCGTCCGCTTCGGGCGCGATCTGCGCTTTGTACTTTTTGTTCAGCTCGGCAAAGGTTCTGCGGGCTTCGAGAATTTCCTCGTTGTCCGTATAGCCGAAGGCCGAGGCCTCGCCGATCAGCTCTTCGGGATACTGCAGGCGGCGCATTTCGGCGCGCGCCATGAATTCCGCGTTGCCGCCGAGCAGGATGTCGGTGCCGCGGCCGGCCATGTTCGTCGCGATGGTGACGGCGCCGCGGCGGCCTGCCTGCGCGACGATCTCGGCTTCCTTCTCGTGGTATTTGGCGTTCAGCACCTCGTGCTTGACGCCGCGCCGCTTGAGCATGGCGCTGAGCAGCTCGGATTTCTCGATTGTAATGGTGCCCACCAGAACCGGCTGGCCCTTTTTGTGGTGCTCAAGGATATCCTCGATGACGGCGTTGAACTTGCCCTGCTCGGTTTTGTAGACGATGTCGGGGCAGTCCTCGCGGATCATGGGCTTGTTTGTCGGGATCTCCACGACGTCCAGCTTGTAGATTTCGCTGAACTCGGCCTCCTCGGTCATGGCGGTGCCGGTCATGCCGGAGAGCTTGTTGTACAGGCGGAAGAAATTCTGGAAGGTGATCGTCGCGAGCGTCTTGCTTTCGCGGGCGATTTTGACGTTTTCCTTCGCTTCGATGGCCTGATGCAGGCCTTCGTTGTAGCGGCGGCCGTACATGAGGCGGCCCGTGAATTCATCGACGATGATTACCTCGCCGTCGCGCACGACGTAGTCGATATCGCGCTTCATGATGCCGTGGGCCTTGATGGCCTGATTGATGTGGTGCTGGATCGTGATATTGTCCGGATCGGTGAGGTTGTCGATGCTGAAGAACTGCTCGGCCTTTTTGACGCCGCGCTTGGTGAGCGTGCAGGTTTTCTGCTTTTCGTTGACGATGTAGTCGTAATCCTCATACAGCTCGTCGTTGTCCTGCTTTTCGTCCGTCTCCGCGACGCGCACGGGGCGCAGGGATTTGGCAAAGCGGTCGGCCACGGTGTACAGCTCGGTGGATTGATCGCCCTGTCCGGAGATGATCAGCGGTGTGCGCGCCTCGTCGATGAGAATGGAGTCCACCTCGTCCACGATGGCGTAATTGTGGCCGCGCTGCACCTTGCGCTCCTTATAGGTGACCATGTTGTCGCGCAGGTAGTCGAAACCGATTTCGTTGTTCGTCGCGTAGGTGATGTCGCAGGCATAGGCTTTCTTCTTTTCCTCGGACGTCATGCCGGGAATCGCAAGGCCGACGGTCAGGCCCATGAAGTTGAACACGCGCGCCATCATTTCGCCCTGATATTTGGCGAGGTAATCGTTGACCGTGACGATGTGAACGCCCTTGCCGGTCAGCGCGTTGAGGTAGGCGGGGAGCGCTGCGGTGAAGGTTTTGCCCTCGCCGGTTTTCATTTCGGCGATGCGGCCCTGATGCAGAATGATGCCGCCGATGACCTGCACGGGGAACGGCTTGATCGAAAGCACGCGCCACATGGCCTCGCGGCAGGCGGCAAACGCCTCGGGCAGAATATCGTCGAGCGAGGCGCCGAGCGAGAGGCGCTCGCGGAGCACGTCCGTCTGGCCTTTCAGCTCGCTGTCCGTCATTTTCGTGTATTTATCTTCCAGCGCGAGAACCGCTTCCTTAACCGGCTCAATGCGCTTCAGTTCTTTTTTGCTGTAGCTGCCGAACAGCTTTGTCAGTATATTCATGAATGTGACCTCTTTCCTTGTATCGTCTGAAAGCGGGGTGCGGATTGCATATATAATTCAGTATAGCATGACGGTATGCAAAAAAGCAAGAATTCAAGGGAAGATTTATAAAAACTTCACGCAAAGGTAATATTTCCTTGATTTTTTTGCGCAGATATGGTATGCTTATAGAAACTTTAGCAAGTATAAGTGCTAAAGTGATAAAGCAAACAAAGGGGAATGGGTATGGACAAACTGACCGTCATCTGGATTGTCATCGGCGTTTACGCGGTGGTGATGCTCACCGTCGGCATTCTGAATTCGCGCAGGGGCGCGGCCGGCATGGAATCGTTCACCGTGGGCGGGCGCAATGCGGGCGCGTGGATTTCTGCGCTCAGCTACGGCACGGCGTATTTCTCCGCCGTCATGTTTATCGGCTATTCGGGCGGCTCCGGCTGGAGCTTCGGCTTGTGGAGCGTGCTGGTCGGCATAGGCAACGCGGTGTTCGGCACACTGCTGGCGTGGCTTGTGCTTGCGGAAAAGACGCGCGTGCTCACGCGGCGCTGGCAGATCAAGTCGATGCCGCAGCTTTTTGAAAAGCGGTTCAAAAGCCCGGGCATGCGGCTGTTTTCATGCATCGTCATCTTTATCTTTCTGATTCCGTATTCCGCGTCCGTCTATAAGGGACTTACCAGCGTCTGCTCGGTGATTCTCGGCGTGGACGAGCATGTCTGCATGATTATCATCGCGATTGCCTCGGCGCTTGTTCTGGTGCTCGGCGGCTATATGGCGACGCTCAAAGCCGATTTTGTGCAGGGCTTTGTCATGATGATCGGCGTTACGGCGCTGATCGTGCTGATTGTGCTCTCGCCGCAGGTCGGCGGGCTGGGCGCCGGCCTTTCCAACATGACCGACTATATGAAAACGCACGAGATGCTGCCGCTCGGCGGGAAATCGGCGGTTTCCCTGACGGCGACCATTCTCATGACCAGCTTCGGCACCTGGGGACTGCCGCAGATGATCCACAAGTATTACGGCATCCGCGACAAAAAAGAGGTGCGGCGCGGCATCATCATTTCCACCTTCTTTGCGCTGCTCGTCGCGGGCGGCGGCTACTTCATCGGCTCGCTTTCGCATCTGTTCTTCGGGGAGACGATGCCCGAGGGCGGCAAGGACTATATTGTGCCGCTGATGCTGGACAGCGCGGGCCTGCCGAACATCCTGATCGGCGTGATTCTGGTGCTGCTGATCTCCGCCTCCGTTTCGACGCTTTCGAGCATCACGCTGACGGCTTGCTCCACGGTTTCGATGGATATCGTGAAAAAGAGCCTGAAAAAGGACATGAAGGATGAAAATGTCACGGCGCTGACGCGTGTGCTCTGCCTGCTGTTCGTCGTGATGAGCTATCTGATTGCGAACTATCCGACGCCGATTCTCGAGATGATGTCGTATTCCTGGGGCATTATTTCCGGCTCGTTCCTCGCGCCGTATGTGCTTTTGCTTCACTGGAAGGGCATCAACCGCGCGGGCGCATGGGCGGGCATGCTCGGCGGCTTCCTGACGGCGTTTATTCCGGCGGCGGCCTCCGGCTTCACGACGCCGAACGGCCCGCTTTACGCGTGCCTGGCCATGGCGCTCTCGTTTGTGCTGTGCATTGCGGGGAGCCGCATCGCTTCGGCCATGAAGCTGAAAAGCGCCGCGCGCTGCGACGAGTTTTACCAGACGGAAGAAAACTGAAGGATTTTCGGGGGACCGCGCAGCGTGCGGTCCCCCGTTTTGACAAAAGTTGAACATCCTGTGAATAAAATGTGACTTTTCTCTGTTTTTCCACTTGATTTCCGCAAAATATGCCGCTATACTATAAGTAATCGTTCCTGTTTTTGACGGCCCGTTTTTACAACTCAAACAGGAATTCAATTTTTTTAAGGAGAGTGACATCCTTGGACAAATTTTTCAAAATTTCCGAGCGTGGCTCGAATGTCCGGACTGAGATCATTGCCGGTCTGACGACATTCTTCGCGATGGCTTACATCGTAGTCACGAACCCCAACCAGATCGTCAGCTTCAATCATCTGGCTCCGGATGCGGATCCGGCTTTCCAGCAGATTTGGAACGCGGTCTATGTGGCGTCCATTCTGGCGGCGATCATCGGTACGCTGCTGATGGCCTTCTACGCGAAGATGCCGTTTGCACAGGCTTGCGGCATGGGTCTGAACTCCTTCTTCTTCGTATCGTTCATTCTGCCGGAGATCGTAACCGGCGGCGATATCGTGAAGGGCTATCACGCAGGCCTTGTCATCATTCTGGTTTCCGGTATCGTTTTCATGATCTTCTCGCTCACCGGTCTGCGCGCGAAGGTTGCCAAGGCGCTTCCGGACTGCCTGAAGAAAGCGATTCCGGCAGGTATCGGCCTGTTCATCGCGTTCATCGGCTTCCAGAATGTCGGTATCATCCAGACCAATCCGTACACGCTTGTTCAGTTCGTCGATATCCACGGCGCCATCAACAGCGAGGAAGGCATTGTCACGGTTCTGCCGGCTCTGCTCGCGCTGCTCGGCCTGCTGGTCATCGCGATTCTGGAGAAGTATCGTGTCAAGGGCTCCGTGCTCATCAGCATCGCGGCGATTACCGTGCTCTATTACATCCTGACCGGTACGGTTCCGTCCTTTGATATGAGCCAGGTCGGCCAGACGTTCAGCGATTTCGGCAAGATCGGCATCACCGGCGTATTCAGCGGCGACGCTTGGGCAAGAGCTTTCACCGGTGAGGAAATCGGCGGCATCTTCTCTGCGATTATGCTTGTCGTCACCTTCTGCCTTGTCGATATGTTCGATACCATCGGCACCCTGTACGGCACGGCTGCACAGGCGGATATGCTCGATAAGAACGGCGATCCGGTCAATGTCAACCAGTGCATGACCAGCGATTCCATCGCAACCGTTGCGGGCGCTGTCTGCGGTACCTCCACCTGCACCACGTTCGTCGAATCCGCTGCCGGTGTCGGCGCGGGCGGCAGAACCGGTCTCACCAGCCTTGTCGTTGCGATCTGCTTTGCGATCTGCCTGTTCCTCAGCCCGCTGGCTTCTCTTGTTCCGGCCTGCGCAACCGCTCCGGCGCTCATCTATGTCGGCGTTCTGATGCTCAAGGGCTTTGCAAAGGTGGACATGCATGATATCCGCAGCGCGGTTCCGGCGTTCCTCGCACTCGTCATGATGCCGCTGACCTATTCCATCTCGAACGGTATCGGCATCGGCGCCATCGCGTACACCATCATCACGCTCTGCACGGGCAAATATCAGAAGAAGGATATCCCGATCACGATTATCGCGGTGCTCTTCGTCCTGAAGTTTGTCTTTGTTTCGATGTAATCTGTTTTACAGCGATAATTATTCCAACAGAAAAGGCTTCCGTCCGAGAGCGTTTCTCAGGCGGAAGCCCTTTATTTTATGTTCGGCACAGGCGCACCTGCCGTGCGAACCGGGAGCGGCCAAAGAACGCGAGCAGAGCGGCTGCTTTCAGAAAACGCGAACGAGTGTAAGCGAGTGACCGCGCGGACGTTTGCCGTCCGCCGTGCGAACCGGGAGCGGCCAAAGAACGCGAGCAGAGCGGCTGCTTTCAGAAAACGCGAACGAGTGTAAGCGAGTGACTGCGCGGACGTTCGCGGTCCGCCGTGCGGACCGGGAGCGGCCAAAGAACGCGAGCAGAGCGGCTGTTTTCAGAAAACGCGAACGAGTGTAAGCGAGTGACCGCGCGGACGTTCGCCGTCCGCCGTGCGGACTAGACGTTGAAGCGGAAGAGAACGATGTCGCCGTCCTGCATCACATACTCCTTGCCTTCGCTGCGGACAAGGCCCTTTTCCTTTGCCGCCGCCATGGAGCCGCATGCCATCAGGTCATCAAACGCGATGACTTCAGCGCGGATGAAGCCGCGCTCGAAATCGCTGTGGATTTTGCCGGCCGCCTGCGGCGCCTTTGTGCCCTTTTTAATTGTCCACGCGCGCACCTCGGGCTTGCCCGCGGTGAGGTAGGAGATCAGGCCCAGCAGGGAATAGCAGGCGTTGATCAGGCGGTCCAGACCGGATTCGGTCAGGCCCATGTCGCTGAGGAACAGCTCTTTTTCCTCGGGCTCCATGCCGGAGATTTCCGCCTCGATTTCGGCGCAGATCGGCAGAACCGCCGCATGCTGCTCTTCGGCAATCTTCTTGACCGCGAGATAGCCGGGATTTGTCTCAATGCCGCCTGCAAAATCGGATTCGCTCATGTTGGCGGCGAAAATGATCGGCTTGTTCGTCAGCAGGTTGACCGTGGAAAGCAGCTCGGCTTCCTCCTCCGTGCAGCTCACGCTGCGCGCGGAGCGGCCGGCGTCGAGCGCCTCACGGACGCGCTCAAAGAACTCCAGCTCCGCCTGATACTTCTTATCCGCCTTAATCATCTTTTTGGTCTTGTCGATGCGGCGGTCGAGCACCTCCATGTCGGAGAGAATCAGCTCGAGATCAATCGTTTCAATGTCGCGGGCCGGGTCGATGGAGCCTTCGACATGGATGATGTCGTCGTTTTCAAAGCAGCGTACAACGTGTACGACGGCGTCGACCTCGCGGATATTCGAGAGAAACTTGTTGCCGAGACCCTCGCCCTTTGACGCACCCTTGACGAGACCGGCGATATCGACGAACTCGATGGTCGCGGGCGTGAATTTCTCCGGTTCGTACATCTCGGCGAGCTTGTCGAGGCGCTTGTCCGGCACGGAAACGATGCCGACGTTCGGCTCGATCGTACAGAACGGGTAGTTCGCGGACTGCGCGCCCGCGTTGGTGATTGCATTGAACAGTGTGCTCTTTCCGACATTCGGAAGACCAACGATACCTAATTTCATCTATAAAACCGTCTTTCCTTCAGTTTTTTGCTGTATTTCACAGTATAGCATAAACCACGGGGAGTTGCAAGGCTCAGAACGGTGCGGAAACGGCCGGACGCAGTCCGCATTTTCTTCTTGACATCCGGGCGGCGCGCGGATATAATCGAATCAAGATGAATACTGCGGATCTGCGATGAAGGAAAGAGTAGCCTGTTTGCTGCCATACAGAGAGTCTCCGGGTGCTGAAAGGGGATTGGCGGGCGGCGGGTGAACATGGTTCCGGAGTTCTGTGCCCGAACGCGAGTCAGGGTACAGCGGGGATGCCCGTTACAGCAGAGGACATTGTTTGATGTCCGCAAGGAGGCTCCGGAGTATATCCGGAACGAACAGAAGTGGTACCACGGGTTCAGCGCTCGTCTTCTCTTACGGAGGACGGGCGTTTATTTTTTTATAAGGAGAGATCCCCATGAAGCAAAAAAAGTCATTCAACATCACACTGGCTATTTTCATCGGCCTTGTTCTCGGCATTCTGTTCGGCCTGTTCATGCCGGGACGCTATGAGTTTCTGCTCCCGGCGGTGGAGCTGGTCAGCAGCCTCTACATGAATGCCCTCCGCATGATGATCTATCCGCTGGTGTTCTGTTCGCTGATCGTCGGCATTCAGGGCATCGGCAGCATATCCGCAACCGGACGCGTGGGCGGGCAGACCGTGCTGTATTATACCGCGACCACGCTGTTTGCGAGCCTGCTGGGGCTGTTCCTGCCCAAAGCGCTCGGGCTGGGCGCCGGAATCAGCATTGAGATGGTGGAAACCGATGTGGAAGCCACGAAGTTCACAAGCCTGATGGAGACCCTGAAAAACCTGATTCCCGCCAACCCCATCGCATCCTTTGCCAACGGCGATATGCTTCAGGTGCTGGTTTTTGCCATCATTGTCGGCATCACCTGTCTGGCGCTGGGCAGGAAGGCCGAGCCGTTTGTGCGGGTTGCCGAGGCGGTCAACGAGATTTCGGTCAAGATTGTTTCCGTGGTCATGTATTTCACACCCATCGGCGTATTTTGCTCCATCGCCGGTGTGATCTATGCCAACGGCACGGAAACCATTCTTGCGCTGGGCAAGGTGCTCATTGCGCTGTATGTGACAATGTTCCTGTATATCCTGATTGTTTACGGCACAATCGTGAAGATCATCGGCAAATGCAGCCTGCGCACGTTCTTTTCCAAGGTTCTGCCTGCCGCGCTGAATGCTTTCGGCACCTGCTCCAGCTCCGCCACGCTGCCGATCAGCAAGCGCTGTGCGGATGAGCTGGAAGTGCCCAATGAGATTTCCGCGCTGTCGCTTCCGCTCGGCGCAACCATCAACATGGACGCGGTTTCCATCGTGATGTCCTTCATGATCGTGTTCTTTGCCAATGCCTGCGGCGTGGAAATCAGCTTCGGCCTGCTGGCTATCGTCCTGCTCAGCAATACGCTCCTGAGCATCGGAACGCCCGGCGTTCCCGGCGGAGCAATCGCTTCTTTCGCGGCGCTGGCTGCCATTGCGGGGCTGCCTGCGGGCATTATGGGCGTGTATATCAGCATCAATACCCTGTGCGACATGGGCGCCACCTGCTGCAACGTGCTGGGCGATCTGGCGTGTTCGGTGGCGATGAAGCGGACGGTCCGGCTGGAAGACAAAAAGCCGGCCGAAAACAAAGGCTGACCCGGCAGCCGGTGGCGCCGGGCAGAGGATGAGCCGAAAAAAGGAGGCCGCGTGTGTGCGGTCTCCTTTTTGGTTCGGTTTGAAAGATCAGTCCGCAAAGAGCGGGGTGGAGAGATAGCGGTCGCCGGTATCGGGCAGCAGGGCCACGATGGTCTTGCCCTTGTTTTCCGGCCGCTTGGCCAGCTGAATCGCAGCCCACACAGCGGCGCCGGAGGAAATGCCGACCAGCACGCCCTCGAGACGGCCGACGCGTCTGCCGGCGGCGAAAGCGTCCTCGTTTTCCACGGGGATAATCTCGTCGTAAACCGCGGTATCCAGCACATCCGGGACGAAGCCTGCGCCGATGCCCTGAATCTTATGCGCACCGGCTGTGCCCTTGCTCAGCACGGGCGAGGAAGCGGGCTCCACGGCCACAATCTTCACATCCGGGTTCTGCTGCTTCAAATACTCGCCGACACCGGTGATAGTGCCGCCGGTGCCGACGCCTGCCACGAAGATATCCACCTTGCCGTCGGTATCCGCCCAAATCTCCGGGCCGGTGGACGCCTTATGGACAGCAGGGTTGGCGGGGTTCACGAACTGGCCGGGAATGAAGCTGTTCGGGATTTCTTTGGCCAGCTCGTCGGCCTTGGCGATGGCGCCTTTCATGCCCTTGGCGCCCTCGGTCAGCACCAGCTCCGCGCCGTAGGCCTTCATCAGCTGGCGGCGCTCCACGCTCATGGTTT
>JBJEOO010000147.1:0-11080 GCA_051880755.1 Hominenteromicrobium sp. | reverse complement strand
AAGGAAATGGTGAATAATCGGGATGATGAAGGGAAGATTGTCGGCACCGGCATCGTCATGCGCCTTTGTGCGAGCGTGGTGTCCATGGCCTGCATTCTTGTGCTGCTGCTGTGCCTGAACCCGGGAAACCAGCTCGTTCTGCGCGTGGCTTTTCTGCAGTCTCTGGTGCTTGTTTTCCATGCTTTTGATCTGATCGATTTCTGGTTCCAGTCATACCTGCGGTCCAAATACGTCGCGATTGTCAAATCCATCTCCTATGTGATTGTCGCCGCTTATAAAATCTATATTCTGGCGTCCGGGAAAAGCGTGGAGTGGTTTGCGTTCAGCACCTCCTTCGATTTCCTTTTGATCGCGGTCATGCTGCTGATTGTGTACCGTTTCAACGGCGGCAAGCCGTTCCGGTTCTCGCTGGAAACGGCGAAGTCCCTGATCCGCCAGAGCTATCACTTTATCCTCTCCGGATTGATCATTACGGTCTATACGCAGATGGATAAGATCATGATTCAGCAGATGCTCGGTGAAACCGAGGTCGGCCTGTATTCCGCGGCGCTGACCATCTGCAATTACTGGGTGCTGATTCCGACGGCGATGATCAACTCGATGCGGCCGTCCATTATGGAGCAGAAAAAGCTGGGGAACGAGGCGCTGTATCTGAAAAAAATCCGCCGGCTGTATGCCGTTTTGATCTGGTCCGGCATTTTCGTGTCGACCGTGATTTCCCTGCTCTCGCCCTGGATTATTTCTATTCTGTATAAGGAGGTCTATGCCCCCGCGGCGACGACACTGTCCATCGCAATCTGGTATACCACCTTTTCCACGCTCGGCATTGCGCGCGGCATATGGCTGGTCTGCGAGAATAAGAATAAATATGTGAAGAAATGCGTGTTCTGGGGCATGCTGATCAATCTTCTGCTGAATTATTTCCTGATCCCGGTCTGGGGAATCAACGGCGCGGCCGTGGCGACATTGGTCACGCAGATTTTCAACAGCATCATCGCACCAATGCTGTACAAGGAGATCCGGGTTCACACCAAGTATATTCTTCAGGCTTTTCTGCTGAAGGGCGTTCTGTAAGCCTTCGGCGAAGCCGACAGGTCTGCGCATTTGAAATCTGCGCATCATTATCATTACGGAGTGAAAAATCATGAACGTTAAAATTGCAATTGCCGGTATGGGATATGTGGGGCTTTCTCTGGCCACGCTGCTTTCCCAGAATCATGAAGTAACGGCCGTTGATGTCGTTCCGGAAAAGGTGGAAATGATCAATGCACGGAAGTCTCCGATTCAGGATAACGAGATCGAAGAGTATTTCCGGACCAAGCCGCTGAAGCTTACGGCCACCTGCGATGCGCAGGCCGCCTACCGGGACGCTGATTTCGTCATCATTTCAACACCGACCAATTACGATTCGGAAGCGAATCATTTCGATACATCTTCCGTGGAAAGCGTGATCCGGCAGGTATCCGAAATTTCACCCGATACGACGATTGTTGTGAAGTCGACGGTTCCGGTCGGTTTCACGGAAGCGGCTGTCCGGAAATATCATTTTGAGAATATCCTGTTTTCGCCCGAGTTCCTTCGGGAGAGCAGAGCGCTGTACGACAACCTGTACCCTTCCCGCATTATTGTCGGCGCACCGAAGGGCAATGCTTATGCCGAAGAAAAAGCGCGTCAGTTTGCCGAGCTGCTGAAAGAGGGCGCAATCAAAAAGGATATTCCGGTTCTGTTTACCTATTCGACGGAAGCGGAAGCGGTCAAGCTTTTTGCCAACACCTATCTCGCCCTGCGCGTCGCGTTTTTCAATGAGCTGGATACCTACGCCGAGGTGCGCGGCCTGAATACGCGCCAAATTATCGAGGGCGTCGGTCTGGACCCCAGAATCGGCATGTATTACAACAATCCTTCGTTCGGCTACGGCGGCTACTGCCTGCCGAAGGATACCAAGCAGCTTCTGGCAAATTATGACAGTATCCCGAACAATATCATCAGCGCGATCGTGGAAGCCAACCGGACGCGCAAGGATTTTATCGCCGAGCGCATTCTGGAGCGGAATCCGAAGGTTGTCGGCGTATACCGGCTTACGATGAAGTCCAATTCGGATAATTTCCGGGCGTCTTCCATTCAGGGCGTCATGAAAAGAATCAAGGCCAAGGGCGTCGAGGTGGTCGTGTACGAGCCGACACTGAAGGAAGACACCTTTTATGATTCCCGGGTTATTCATGATCTGGATACGTTCAAAAAGCTCAGCGATGTGATCATCGCCAACCGGTATAATGATGATATTCAGGACGTGCTGGATAAGGTCTATACGCGGGATCTGTATTTCCGGGATTAAATGCACGGCAGAGCCTTCGTGCCCGGCCTGTTTCCGCTGCGGCTGAAGCGGCACAGGCCGGCGGATAAGCGCGCGGATCCTGCCGGGCGGGCGCGGCGCACAAAAATTCCGCTTGCATTTCTCAGGTGAGTATGGTATGATATATCGCAGTCAAAACAGTCGGGCCATTAGCTCAGTTGGTTAGAGCAGCCGGCTCATAACCGGTCGGTCCAAGGTTCGAGTCCCTGATGGCCCACCATGAAAGAAACCACTTTTGTCTACCGGACAAAGTGGTTTCTTTCAGTTAAATCCGTCCTTCGTCCGGAATCAATCCATCTTCGATGGGTGAAATCGCTGTGCGATGAAATCCGCCTTACGGCGGAAGGGAGGACGGATTTCATTGTATTATGAAGACGAGGTGATTGCTGTGGCAGAAAACAAGTTGGCTGACTTGTCAATGGACTTTTCGGTTAAGGTTTTGAAACTGACGGAAGGAGTGAAGGGACATTCTTCTCTTGTAAATCAAATGGAACGCTCGGCAACAAGTATCGGTGCGAACATCCGTGAAGCAAAGTATGCACACAGCCGGTCAGATTTTATTGCCAAACTCCAAATATCTCTTAAAGAATGCTATGAAACGGAATACTGGTTGGAGCTATTTGAAAAAACCGAATTATTGCCAAGGGACAGCGTGAGAGGCGTTTTACACGACTGCGGTGTCATACGCCGGATGCTGATTGCCTCCGTAAATACTGCAAAAGAGAACAAATCATGAATATCACAATTGAAGCGTTGCAAGCTTACTTATCTGACCGCTGCGGCGGCTGGGCGAATGAGCAAGGCTTATTCATGAAGCTGGTAGAAGAAACCGGCGAGGTTGCGGAAGTCTTGAACAAAAGGGCTGGAAGAAAGTCCCCTGACGAAAGCAATCTTCAGGAGGAGTTGGGTACAGAATTGGCAGATATGCTCCACTATATTGTAGCGATTGCGGCAATCAACGAAATCGACTTAAGTGATATCATACTCCAGAAGGATAGAACAGCTTCCTTAAAATATCATCACGAAATCAATTTGGAAACCTTCTTGTTGAACCGACAGGGGTAAACTGCGAATTCTTGGTGTACTTTTTGTGGTTCTTACCTCGTTTTACGCACCGTTTGGTCGCTCTTTGCCAGAAAAGAAACCTCTTTTGTCAACGAAGTGAACTGGACGCCCCCGGAAACAGAAGACAGGTTTCTTCGGAAACCTGTCTTTTTTATGTGCGGGAAATAATCTGTATTTTGCATGAAAATCCCTTGACAAACGCCTTGCATTAGCATAGACTAACATGTGGATTTTATAGGGACAGCAAGGGGGAAGCAGGATGACTTTAAAGGATTTACCGATCGGAAAAACCGCGACGGTGCAGTTTGTCGGCGGCGAAGGCGCGCTGCGCCAGCATTTCCTGGATATGGGCCTGATCCCGAAGGCGGACGTCACCATGGTGAAGTTCGCGCCGATGGGCGACCCGCTGGAAGTGCGCATTCACGGCTATGAGCTGACGCTGCGTCTGGCCGATGCGGAAAAGATCGAAATAACGGATATACGCGATGCGGCTGCACAGCCGCACGGCGCGCAGAAGAAAAAGCCGATTTCTCACCCGGGTCTCGGCGAGGGCGGCAAATACCACGTCAAGACCGGTCAGCCGCCGCTGCCGCAGGGCGTCACGCTGAGCTTTGCGCTCGCCGGCAACCAGAACTGCGGCAAAACCACGCTTTTCAATCAGCTTACCGGCTCAAACCAGCATGTCGGCAATTTCCCGGGCGTCACCGTAGACCGCAAGGACGGCGTAATCCGCGGGAATCCGAATACGCTGGTCACCGATCTGCCCGGCATCTATTCCATGTCGCCGTATTCGAGCGAGGAGCTGGTGACGCGCCGCTTCGTGCTGGATGAACATCCGCGGGGCATCATCAACATCGTGGATGCAACCAATATCGAGCGCAACCTGTATCTGACCATGCAGCTTATGGAGCTGGATGTCCCGATGGTGCTGGCGCTGAATATGATGGATGAGGTGCGTGAGAACGGCGGCTCCATTCTCGTCAATGAGATGGAGGAGATGCTCGGCATTCCGGTTGTGCCGATTTCCGCGGCGAAAAACGAGGGTATTGCGGAATTGATCGACCATGCGGTGCATGTCGCGAAATATCAGGAAAGCCCCGGGCGGCAGGATTTCTGCGACGTTCACGACCACAGCGGCTCCGTACATAGATGTCTGCACGGCATCATGAGCCTGATTGAGGACCACGCGGTGCAGGCGGGCATTCCCGTGCGCTTTGCTGCGAGCAAGCTGGCGGAGGGCGATTCGCTGGTGCTCGAGCGGCTGAACCTCGATCAGAATGAAAAAGAAACGCTCGAGCACATCATTCGGCAGATGGAAAAGGAACGCGGGCTCGACCGCGCCGCAGCCATCGCCGATATGCGCTTCAGCTTCATCGGCAAGGTCTGTGAAGCGGCGGTTGTCAAGCCGCACGAAAGCCGGGAGCATGCGCGCAGCGTCAAAATCGACCGGTTCCTCACCGGCAAATATACGGCGATTCCGGCGTTTATCGGCATTATGGGCCTTGTTTTCTGGCTGACCTTCAACGTCATCGGCGCGTTTCTCTCCGATCTGCTCGATCTGGGCATTTCGTGGCTTACCGATCTGGTGGACGGCGCCATGACGGCGGCGAATATCAGCCCCGTGCTGCACGCGCTTGTGATCGACGGCGTTTTCAACGGCGTCGGCAGCGTTCTGAGCTTTCTGCCGGTGATTGTCACGCTGTTCTTCTTCCTGTCTTTGCTGGAGGACAGCGGCTACATGGCGCGTGTCGCGTTTGTCATGGATAAGCTCCTTCGCAAGATCGGCCTTTCCGGACGCAGCGTCGTGCCGATGCTGATCGGCTTCGGCTGCACGGTGCCGGGCGTCATGGCCAGCCGCACGCTGCCCTCCGAACGCGACCGCAAAATGACGATTCTGCTTACGCCGTTTATGAGCTGTTCGGCAAAGCTGCCGATCTATGCGTTCTTCACGGCAGCGTTTTTCCCGGATCACGGGGCAGTTGTCATGATCGGTCTGTATTTCATCGGCATTCTCGTCGGCATCCTGATGGCGCTTCTGATGCGCGGCACGGTGTTCAAGGGCGAGGCGGTGCCGTTTGTCATGGAGCTGCCGAATTACCGCATGCCCGGCGCAAAAAATGTCGGCCAGCTGCTGTGGGAAAAGGCCAAGGATTTCCTGCAGCGCGCCTTCACGGTGATTTTTGTCGCCACCATTGTCATCTGGTTCCTTCAGACGTTTGACCTCAGCTTCAATATCGTTTCGGATTCCAAGGACAGCATCCTTGCGATGATTGCCGGATGGATTGCGCCGATCTTCAAGCCGCTCGGCTTCGGCGACTGGCGTGTTTCCACGGCGCTGATCACCGGATTTATGGCAAAGGAAAGCGTCGTATCCACGCTCACCATCCTCTTTGGCTCCACGGAAGCGCTCACGGCGCTGCTCACACCGCTCTCGGCGGTATGTCTCTTGGTTTTCTGCCTGCTGTATACGCCGTGCGTCGCGGCGGTGGCGTCTGTCAAGCGTGAGCTGGGCGGCAAATGGGCGGTCGGCGTTGCGGTTGGCCAGTGCGTCATCGCATGGTGCATTGCCGGCATTGTGCGCATTGTCGGCCTGCTGTTCGGGGTGATTTGAATGAACCCGGGTACGGCGCTGGTTCTGCTTCTCCTGATCGTCGGCGTGTTCTTTGCCCTGCGGGCGATCCGGCGTCATAAAACCGGCGGCTGCTGCGGAGACTGTGCCAAGTGCGCGGGCTGCGGCACGGCACAGGAGAACCGGAAAGAATGACAAATGAAAGGTCTGTACCGTATTTTACGGCACAGACCTTTTTTGCATGCTGCTTTACGAACCGGTGGACTTATAGCGGCGCACGCCGAAGCGCCAGAAGAGCCAGCAGGGGATGAGGAACAGGCTGGCGAGAACGGGCAGCAGCATGGTGAGCGGTCCGCCGCCGCGCCCGAGCACATACATCAGCGGGTAATACTGCACAAGCGCGTAGGGCACGACGAATGTGCAGAACTGGAGCACGCGCTTGCCGTAAATGGAGAGCGGGTATCGACCATGCTCTTTCATCCCGTCCGTGAGCACATTGACAAACTCCAGCCCCTCGAGCGTGAAAAAGCACAAGGCGGCGTAGAGAAGAAAGACGCCCGAAAAGACGGCAGCGCCGCCGAGGATCATCAGAATAAGCGTCATGACACGCGCGGCATTCCAGTCAATCGCGCAGTTCTGCACGGCGTAGGCCAGCATACACACGGCGATGATCACACGCCCGATGCGCGTGAACTCGATCCGGCTGCCGAGTACCTGTAGAATCTCGTTGCGCGGGCGCACGAGAACGCGGTCAAACTCGCCGTTGCCGATGATGCTGCCAAACGTGTCGAAGCCGCGCGCCACACATTCGGCGAGCGTGAACGACAGCAGCACGACGGCGTAGCAGAGCAGCACGTCGCTGTAGGTGAACCCCTCAACCGTGTGGAACCGCGCGAACATGAAGCGGATGCCGAAGAAAACGGTCAGCGTCAGCATCGCCGTGCTGAGTGTCGTCAAAAGGAACGAAGCCTTGTACTGCATCGCGCTTTTGAGCTGTATGAAAAAGTATTTCAAATATAAACGCATAGCGGTAACCTCCTTCTCAGCCGCCCTGCACGACGATGCGCCGCAGCGCCTTTTGCATCAAAAACTGCCCGAGCAGGACGAGTACAGCGAACCAGAAGACCTGCAAAGCGATCGCGGTACAGACCGCGCCGCCTGCGAGGTCGCCGCTGTAAACGCGCAGCGGGACGTTGCCGATTGCCGCGAACGGCAGCAGCTCGCAGATGCGGCGCAGCGTGTCCGGGAAAAAGGGCAGCGGGATGACAAAGCCGCAGAAGAAGTCGGAGAGGGTGATGACCGCGATGCGCATGCCCTGTGGGGAGGTCGTGAAGAAGGTCAATGTGTAGACGAGCACCGTAGACGCGACGGAGACAAGCGCACCGAGCGCAAGCGACAGCAGGAACAGCAGAAAGCTGCCCGCGTTCTGCGGCATCGTCAGCCGGTAACCCTCGGGCAGAAAGAGCGCGACGAGCAGAATCGGCGCGCAGCGCAGCAGAACGCGCGAAAGGCGCGTGGAGGCGTTTTTCATGAACCACATCGCGTACAGGCTGACGGGGCGGCAAAGCTCGTAGGCGACGTTGCCGGTGCGGATATCTTCAAAAATGTCGTTGTCTGTCATCCACATCATAAACAGCGCGAGAAACGCCTGCTGCATCCAGATGTAATTGACCGTTGCCTGAAGCGACATAGGGAAGGCGTCGGGGTCGCTGCGGTAAAAGGCGTGGTAGGCGAGAATCGCGAGAAAGCCCCACGCAAACTGCGTCACAACGCCCGCTGCCGCCGCGGCGCGGTACTGCAAACCCATCGTCATGCGCAGGCGGAAGAAGGAGACGTATTTTTGTATTCTGTTTTTCATGGCGCGCCTCAAATCTCAAACTGCTTGTACAGCGCGGCGACGGTCTCGTCGATCTGCTCGCCGCCGCGGCGGATGTCGTCCAGCGTGCCGTCCAGCAGAATGCGTCCCTTGCCGATCAGAATGACGCGTTTCGCGAGCGCCTCCACGTCCTGCATGTCGTGCGTCGTGAGAATCACGGTCGTGCCGCGTGTGCGGTTCATGTCGAGAATGAAGTCGCGCACGGCGAGCTTTGAGACGGCGTCCAGCCCGATGGTTGGCTCGTCCAGAAAGAGAATGTGCGGGTCGTGGAGCAGAGAAGCGGCGATTTCGCAGCGCATCCGCTGACCGAGCGAAAGACTGCGTGCCGGGGTTTTCAGAATCTCCGTGAGATTCAGCAGATCGGTCAGGTCGCGCAGGTTGCGCTTGTACGTCGCCTCCGGCACGGCGTAGATGTCGCGGATCAGCTCAAACGAGTCGATGACCGGCACATCCCACCAGAGCTGGCTGCGCTGTCCGAAAACAACGCCGATCTGCGCCACATGCGCCTTGCGGTTTTTCCACGGAATGCGCCCGTCCACAAGGCACACGCCGCTGTCCGGCGTCAGGATGCCGGAGAGAATTTTGATGGTGCTGCTTTTGCCGGCGCCGTTCGGGCCGATATAGCCGACGGTTTCGCCGTCCTCAATGCGGAAGGAAACGTCGTCGAGCGCGCGAATCTCCTCGTATTCGCGGCTGAACAGGGCTTTGACGGCGTTCCCGAAGCCCGCGCTGCGCTTTGCAACGCGGAAGGTTTTGCGCAGGTGTTCCACCTGAATCATGATAGGCTCCTTTCAAATCGGCGGGTGCGCGCCCGAACCGTGACGGCGGTCAAGCGCGCGGGCAGCACCTGCATCTTGGTACTGCGAATCCCATTAGGTGTATGGCGAGCCGCGGAGCCGTGCGCGCCGCCGCAACGAATGGCGGCGCACATAGCACGCCGGAAGAAGGAGAGACGGCGCTTCTTCCGGCGGTTTATGCAATCGGACTGAGAATTTCCGACAAACGGGCTTTATATTTTACAAGATTTTCCTGCGCGTGTCAAGGGAAAACCTTTGAACCGACGTATATCGCAGGATTTTCTTGACATTTTTCGGGGTTTGTGATAGGATAATCGGGCAAAAAAAGAATAGGCATGAACGACACATGTGGTGCTTTGCACGTAAATCTGATCACGGAACTTGTATTTTTCCGGATCGGCTTTCGCGGACCCGCATGTGTTTTTTTGTGCGCAAAAGGAGTTTTCTGTATGCCGAACAATTCATTTCAACGCAAAATCTTTGCTCTGATCACCGTCGTGATCACCGTACACGCGTATGTGTTTTACAGCCTGTATGTGGTCAACGGCACGCTGCTGATGGAGCTTACCGGCGCCGAAAGCGTGCTGGAGGCCATCGGCCGGCAGGGCGGCGTGTACATGTGCGGCCGGATGCTGCCGATCTGGGCGGTTATTCTGGTTGAGTTCTGTCTCGCCTATCTGCTGGAGATCCTGATGGGCAGTCCCTGCTCGTTCCGGCTGGCGAGCCGTGTTTTTGATCCGCAGACGACACATCCGGTGCTCTTCGAGACGGCCATTATCTGCGCCACCGTGGGCTTGATGTGCCCGGCCATGAGCTTTCTCGCCGCGTTCCTTTATTATCCGTATTACGCGGGCTTCAGCCTGCTGACGCTGCTCGCGAACTGGCTCAAACTCGTCTGCCTGAATTTCCCGTTTGCCTTCTTTACGCAGCTCTTCTTCATTCAGCCGTTTGTACGCACGGTGTTCCGGCTTCTGTTCGTAAGAAAGCGCGGAGAAGCGAAGCTGGGCGAGCAGACGCAGAACAGTCTCCCGCAGGCCTGATTCCATATACATATAGAAAGAAAAAGCTCGTCCCACGCAAATCGGGATGAGCTTTTTCGGCTGAATGGGACAGAATAGCTGTGAAGGGAGCATTCATAAAGTATTTACAATTTTTGGTGTTGACATTTCCTGACCTTTGCAGTATAGTATAGATAAAGGTTAGCACTCGAGATAACAGAGTGCTAAAACCTTGAGAGGTGCAGGTATGGAACTGACAAAACGCAAACAGAATATACTTGCCTCGATTGTCAACGGATACATCCGAACAGGTGAGCCGGTCGGCTCCAAATCGATCGCGCAGGCAGCGGGCGTATCGTCCGCAACGGTGCGCAACGAGATGGCGGAGCTTACGGAGCTTGGACTTCTCGAACAGCCGCACACCTCGGCGGGGCGCGTGCCGTCCCAGCGCGGATACCGCGAATTTGTCGACAGTCTGATGGAGCCGGAAACGCTGCCGGAGGACGAGCGGCTGGCGCTGGACGCGATGCTTGCAAAAAGCGCGTTTGATCCGGAAAGGCTGCTGCGCGGCGCGGCGCATACCTTGTCGGCCGCCACACGGTATCTGGCCGTAAGCACAACGCCAAGCGGCGCTTCGGCCAAGATCAAGGGCGTGCAGTTCGTGCAGACGAGCCGCCGCACGGCGATGCTGATCATGATGAGCAGCGCGGGCACGATGAAAAACAAAGTGTTCCACTGCGATTTCGATCTTTCCAATGAAATCATGCGCATCTTTTTCCGTGCGCTCAATGAGCGCGTGACCGGCCGGAACGTGGCGGAGATCAACCGGGCGTTTATCCAGAGCCTTGCGGTTTCCTTCGGCGATCTGACCATTCTGATGTCGCCCGCACTGGCGGCGCTTCTGGAGGTTGCCGGAGAGACGATGCAGACGGAGGTTTCACTCAGCGGACAGATGAATCTGCTGTTTTATCCCGAATACAAGCTCGGCGGGGCACGCCGTGTGATGGATTTCGTGGAGCGGCGTGAAGCGCTTGTCGGCCTGCTGGAGGGGAAACCCAACCGCACGCAGATCCGCATCGGTCTGGAAAACGGATACAACGAGCTTGCCGATTCTTCGGTCGTTTCCGCACGGTACAGCGTGAACGGCAGCAATGCCGGCGCGATTGCCGTGATCGGTCCGATGCGTATGCCGTACGCACATGTCGCGGCACAAACAGCTTATATCGCGGATCGCGTCGGCGACATGCTGACGCGCATCATGCGGGAAGAATAGAAAGGGGCGTCTTTATGGCAGAGGAAACCAAAGCCTGTCCCGAACAGGAGACAGAAGCGAAAACCGAGCCTGCGGCGGAAGAAACCGCCGGGGCCGATGAGAAACAGGAGAAGAAAAAGAAAAAAGAAAAAACGGAAAAGGTTCCCAAG
>JBJEOO010000146.1:0-11190 GCA_051880755.1 Hominenteromicrobium sp. | reverse complement strand
GAATAATTTCCGTCCTTATTGGTATTACTTTATAACGTCCGTAATAAACAGATCGAGCAAACTGGTCTCCGATATTTATACATAAGCGACAACCGTCATGCAATACACGATTGCATTCCAACCAAACGGCATTCAGGTTATTGATATAATTCTCATAGCTATCATGAAATCCGATCTGATTTTCAACGCCATAATCTTTCAGTGACCTTCTGCCTGAGGTCCGGAAACTGCTTTTCGAGCGCGGCGATCAGGTCGGCGGTGTCCTGCCGGGCGGTTACGCCGTCTGCCGGACAGCCGCTTTTCACGACGGGCAGACCGAGTTTGTTCACCGCGCGGCGGATGTCGCTCTCCGCACAGAACACGAGCGGGCGGATGAGCATCAGGTCCTTGCGCGAGAGGTAGCTTTTCGGCGAAAAGCAGCCGATGCGCCCGCCGTAAAAAAGGTTCATCAGGAAGGTCTGCACGGCGTCGTCAAAGTGATGGCCGAGTGCGATTTTGCCGCAGCCCGCGTCCTTTGCCATATCGTGCAGGATGCCGCGCCGCATGCGCGCGCAGAGACTGCACGGGTTTTCTTCCTTTCGATCCTCAAAGATGATTTTGCCGAGATTTGTGCGGCGGATGCGGTATTCCACATTCCATTCGCGGCAGAGCGCTTTCACGGCGCCGTAATCGGTTTCCCGGCCGCCGAAGCAGGGATCGGCGGTCAGCGCGACGATTTCATACCGCTTCGGGTAGTAGCGCCGCATCATGGCGAGCGCGTACAGCAGATAAAGCGAATCCTTGCCGCCCGAAACGCCGACCGCAATGCGGTCTCCCTCCTCGATCATCGCGTATTTTTCCGCCGCAGCGCGGACATGTCCCATTAAATCATGCATAGGCCTGACCCTCCGGTTCAAGTAAAATGAAAGCAAAAAAACGGCCATCCTATTGGATGACCGCTTTAAGTGTTGGCATCAACCTATTGTTCCGGGCCGTTGCCAGCCAAGTATCGTCGGCACAAGCGAGCTTAACTTCTGTGTTCGGTATGGGAACAGGTGGACCCTCGTTGTAATCAACACCAACTATTCAGTTGCCGCCTCATCTGACGGCTTAGATATAATACCACACCGTTTCGGAAATTGCAAGCTTTTTTTCAAAAAAATTTAAGTTTTTCTGGAAAATCCAATATATTGAGGAGATATATTCAAAAAAGCGCAGATTTTGTATCAGGTTGTGAAAACCAGGTCGCTTTCCGCCTCCACAGGATATGACGCAAAGTACGCGTTTTCGAGCGGAATCCACTTCGCAACGAACATGGCGTGCCGTTCGGGGCCGTTTCGCTTCAGGATGCGCGCGCTCTGGACGTCGGGCGGCGTCTTGAGAAAAATCCGAAGATCATAGTAGCCCGCAAGCGCCGGGTGCATCGAATAGGAGCCTTCCAGAATGCTGAGCGCTTTCGGTTCCACGGAAACCGTCCCGTTATAGTCCATGATGCCGCAGTCAAACAGCCGGTAGGAAAACGGCCGGCCGGTCTGCAGCGGGCGCAGTACCTCGTCGAGAATGCGCTCCCAGTGGACGTTGCCGCCGGGCGTTTGGTAGCGCTCGGGCGTGCGCAGCGGAACAGGCAGATAAAAGTCGTCGGCATGAAACACGTTGCAGTCGTAAACGGTCTGCAGCAGCGCCGCAAGCGTCGTTTTGCCCGAGCCGCACAGCCCGTCGATGGCGGCGGTCAATCTCCCGCCGTTTTTCAGTCTGCCGTCGATGGCCCGGAACGCATCGAGAAACTGCACATACGCTTTTTTGACGACGCGGTACGCGGGGGCGTAGGCCGCGCGGTAGCGCTCGCTGTGATGCACCGCAGGACAGCCCGCCGCGCGGTATGCTTCCAGATAAGCCCGTTTTTCCGACGCGTCAAACCGGCTGTCTGCACCGAAAGCGTCGAGCAGAGCGAGAAAATACGTCTTGTCCTGCGGCGCGTCCTCTGCGGAAGCGACGAACATGGCGTTCATCGTTTCCGGCGAGAGAAAGCGGAGGGCGGAGAGGTCAAGCCGGACATATCCGCCGAGCGTCTCCGTGAGCGGTGCGCGCCGGCCTTCGGGCAACGCGGCGCTTTCCGCACAAAGACAGGTATACGACGCGTGCGGGTCGGCGATCATATGACCGCCGCCGAAGCACGCCTGATAGATAAATTTTACCGCGTCCTGAATCTGCGCCGCGGGATGGGTGTCGAGATGCGCGTCGAGCGCCTGCAGAATTTTGTCCATTACAGCGCGGCCAGTTCCTTGTAGCAGTCCTTGAGCGCCGGGTAGAGCTTGGTATACATGCGGTAGAACGCCTCGTATTTCGGCACATTCTCCGCAATCGGATCCTGCGGCGGGTTGAGGCGGATCACGCGGCGGCAGCCCTCCTGAACGGACGGATACAGCCCCGCGCCGACGCCTGCGAGAATCGCGACGCCGAGTGCCGGCCCTTCCTTGGAAACGACCGTGCGCACCGCGCAGTTGTAGGTATCGGCGAGCATCTGCCGCCACAGCTTCGACGATCCGCCGCCGCCGCAGGCCAGCATGCCGTCAATGGAGACGCCCATGCTCTTCAGAACCTCCACGCTGTCGCGCTGGGAATAGGTGACGCCCTCCATGACCGCGCGAAGCATGTCGTACTTCGTGTGCATGGCCGAAAGGCCGATGAACGCGCCGCGGCAGTCCGGGTCAAGATGCGGGGTGCGCTCGCCCATGAGATACGGCAGATAAATGAGGCGGTTGCAGCCGATCGGCGCGCGCGCCGCCTGCTGGTCCATCAGATAATACGGATCGACGCCCATGCCGGCCGCCGTCTCTTTTTCGGCGGCGCAGAAGTTGTCGCGGAACCATTTGAGCGAGAGGCCCGCGCCCTGCGTGACGCCCATCACATGCCATGCGCCCGGAACGGCACAGCAGAAGGTATGTACGCGGCCCTTCGGGTCGATGGAAATCTTGTCCGTATGGGCGAAAACAACACCGGAGGTGCCGATTGTCGTGAACGCCTTGCCGTCCTCGACGACGCCCGTGCCGACGGCCGCCGCCGCGTTGTCGCCCGCGCCGCCGACAACGATTGTGCCGGCCTTGAGACCGGTGCGTTTTGCGGCTTCCTCGGAAATGACGCCGGTGACCTCCGGGGACTCATAGACCTTCGGCAGCAGCGCCTTGTCGATGTCAAGCTTCTCCAGCACCTCGTCGCTCCAGCAGCGGTTCGGCACATCGAGCAGCTGCATGCCGGAGGCGTCCGAAACCTCGGTTGCGAAGTCGCCGGTCAGCATATAGCGGACATAATCCTTCGGCAGCAGGATGTGCGCGCACTGCGCGTAGATTTCCGGCTGATTGTTGCGCACCCAGAGAATCTTTGAGGCGGTGAAGCCCGTCAGTGCCGGGTTTGCCGTGATTTCGATCAGGCGCTCTGCGCCGACGCGCGCGGTGATTTCCTCGCATTCCTTCGCCGTACGCTGGTCGCACCAGATGATGGAGCGGCGCAGCACGGCGCCGTCCTTGTCGAGCATGACAAGGCCGTGCATCTGGCCGGAGATGCCCACGCCCTTGATGTCCGCGTTATCCACGCCGCTTTCGGTGATGACCGCGCGGATGGTGTCCGCCGCGGCGTTCCACCAGTCGAGCGGCTCCTGCTCCGCCCAGCCGTTTTTCTCCTGATACAGCGGGTATTCAATCGTTTTTGAAGCGATTACATTGCCGTCAACGTCAAACAGAACGGTTTTGGTACCGCTTGTGCCGAGATCTACGCCAATCAAATATTCCACAAAAATCCATCCTTTCGTCGTGTGCGCGGAGGAACCTGTCCGCACAGCTTTCTTCTCTTTCATTTTGATTCATTTGATGCGTTGTGTCAAGCCTTTTTTAGCCGATTTCAATTGAAAACCGGCTTTTTCTATGATAAACTATAAAGCGAATATTCCGTACTCCGCATGGGAACCGGATGTTTATTTCGGAGTTGTGTACCTCACAGGAAAGGTAAGTGGTTATGAAGATGAAAGAACAATTCGATGCTGCGATTATCGGAGCCGGCGTAACCGGCTGTGCAATCGCGCGGGAGCTGGCGCGGTATAAGGCCAAAATCTGCGTGCTCGAAAAGGGAGAGGATGTCTGTACCGGCACCTCCAAGGCGAACAGCGCCATTGTGCACGGCGGCTTTGACGCGGAAACAGGTTCGCTGAAGGCCAAAATGAACGTGCGCGGCAACGCCATGATGACGCAGGTGTCCGAGGAGCTGGATGTCCCGTTTAAGCGCAACGGCGCGCTGGTGCTCTGCTTTGATGAAAACGATCGTCCCGCACTGCAGGCGCTGTATGAGCGCGGCGTGCAGAACGGCGTGCAGAACCTCAGCATTCTGTCCTTTGAAGAAGCGAAGGCAATGGAACCGAATCTTTCGGAGAATGTCTGCGCAGCGCTGTACTGCCCTTCCTCGGGCATTGTCTGTCCGTTTGAGCTGACGCTCGGCTTTGCCGAAAACGCGGCGGATAACGGCGTTGAATTCCGCTTTGAAAGCGGCGTAACGGCAATCCGCCGGGAGGACGGCATCTACGTCCTCGAAACGGAGCAGGGCGAGGTGCGGGCGCGCGCCGTCATCAACGCGGCGGGCGTATACGCGGACGCGGTGCACGATATGGCGCTCCCGCATGCGTTTTCCATTCAGCCGCGCAGCGGCGAATACTGCCTCTGCGACAAAACGGCGGGCGGCCTTGTTTCCAAAACGATTTTCCAGATGCCCTCAAGGCTCGGTAAGGGCATTCTCGTCACGCCCACCGTCCACGGCAATCTGCTGCTCGGCCCGACGGCCTCGGATATTGAAGACAAGGAGTTTACTGCGACAACACGCGAGGGACTGGGTTTTGTGCTCGAAAAGGCGGCGCTCAGCGTGGACAATATTCCGACCCGTCAGATTATCACGTCGTTTTCCGGTCTGCGCGCGCACGACGACCGGGGCGATTTCATCCTGCAGGAGAGCGCGCCCGGCTTCTTTGACGCGGCGGGCATCGAATCGCCGGGTCTGACCAGCGCGCCGGCCATCGGCGTTTATATGGCGGAAATGGCTGCGGCGGCGCTTGCGCTCGAAAAGAAGGCGGACTTCAATCCGATCCGCCGCGGCGTAACAAAGCTCAACGAGCTTTCGATGGAAGAACGCGCGGAGAAGATCCGCGAGAACCCGCTGTACGGCAATATCATCTGCCGCTGCGAAACGATTTCGGAGGGCGAGATCGTCGATGCGATTCACCGCACGCTCGGCGCGACGACGCTTGACGGCGTAAAGCGGCGCACACGCGCGGGCATGGGCCGGTGTCAGGCGGGCTTCTGTTCGCCGCGCGTCATGGATATTCTGGCGCGGGAGCTGAATCGGCCGCTGGCCGAAATCCGGAAGAACGGCAAAGGCTCGGAAATTGTTTTCGGCAAGACGAAGTGAGGGAGTTGTATCATGAAAAGAAAGATTGTGATTATCGGCGGCGGCCCGGCAGGTCTGGCGGCGGCCGCTGCGGCGGTTGAGGCCGGAGAGCGCGACGTGCTTATTCTCGAGCGCGATACCCACCTTGGCGGCATTCTGAACCAGTGCATTCACAACGGCTTCGGCCTGCATACCTTTAAAGAGGAACTGACCGGCCCGGAATACGCGGCGCGGTTTGAAGCGCGCGTCCGCGAGCTTGGCATCGAGTATCAGCTCGGCACGATGGTGCTTTCCGTCTCAAAGGATAAGGTTGTCACGGCGGTCAGCCGTGCGCACGGTCTGGTTACGATTGAAGCGCAGGCGGTTATCCTCGCGATGGGCTGCCGCGAGCGTTCGCGCGGTGCGCTGAATATCCCCGGCTTCCGGCCGGCGGGTATTTTCTCGGCGGGCACGGCACAGCGCCTTGTCAACATGGAGGGCTACATGCCGGGCCGCGAGGTCGTTATCCTCGGCTCGGGCGATATCGGCCTGATTATGGCACGCCGTATGACGCTGGAGGGCGCAAAGGTGCGCGTCGTCGCGGAGCTGCAGCCGTATTCCGGAGGCCTCAAACGCAATATTGTTCAGTGTCTGGACGATTACGGCATCCCGCTGAAGCTCAGCCACACGGTCACGGAGATTCACGGCAAGGAGCGCGTGACGGGCGTGACGATCAGTGCGGTGGACGAGCATCTGAAGCCTATCCCCGGCACGGAGGAATTCTATTCGTGCGATACGCTGCTGCTTTCGGTCGGCCTGATTCCCGAAAACGAGCTTTCCACCGGTGCGGGCGTGCGGCTGTCGCGCGTGACGAACGGCCCGGAGGTCAACGAGAGCCTTGAAACGAATATCCCCGGCATCTTTGCGTGCGGCAATGTTCTGCATGTGCATGACCTCGTCGATTATGTTTCGGAGGAAGCGGCAGCCGCAGGCAGAGCGGCGGCAAAATACGTCGGCGAAGGAGAAAGCGCGGGCGAGAAAAAAGCCATTCGGCTCGTGCCCGCAGGCGGCGTGCGCTACACCGTGCCCGTCACCGTTCGCCCCGCGCATATGCCCGATACGCTGACCGTGCGCTTCCGCGTCGGCAATATCTATAAGAACTGCTATCTGAGCGTCTATTTCGGCGAAAACCGCGTTGTGCACCGCAAAAAGCAGGTCATGGCGCCCGGCGAGATGGAGCAGATCACGCTGAAAAAGGCCGATCTGCAGAACGCCGGTTTCGATACGATCACCATCACCACGGAGGAAAATTGAGATGGAAACCAGAAATTTTATCTGCATCAACTGCCCGCTCGGCTGCCCGCTGACCGTCACGCTGGACGGCGGCAAGGTTGTCTCCGTTTCGGGCAACACCTGTAAGCGCGGCGAAGCGTACGCGGTGAAAGAGGTCACCGCACCCGCGCGCACCGTCACCTCAACCGTCCGTGTTCTGGGCGGTGAACGGCCCGTGGTTGCCGTGCGCACGAGAACGGATATTCCGAAGGACAAAATTTTCGACTGCATGGCGGTCATCAATACCGTGGAGGTGCATGCGCCGGTCCGCATCGGCGATGTTCTCATCGGCAATGTCTGTGGTACCGGCGTGGACGTCATTGCGGCGGCAAACGACTGGGCAGTCTGATTACGCATGATTTATCAGGATGGAGAAATACATGATCGATACGATACTGTTTGATCTGGACGGCACGCTGCTGCCGATGGACAACGATGTTTTCACAAAGGGCTATTTCAAAGGGCTGGTCGCAAAGCTCGCGCCGTACGGGTATGACCCGAAGCAGATTGTGGACGGCGTCTGGCGCGGCACGGCGGCCATGGTGAAGAACGACGGCTCGCGCCCGAACAAGGATGCGTTCTGGGCAACCTTTGAGCCGTTTATCCCGAACTGGAACCCCGAACACCGTATGCTGACCGATACGTTTTACAGCGAGGAGTTCCATAATGCGAAGCGCTTCACCGGTGAAAATCCGCTGGCCCGTCCGCTGATCGACGCGCTGAAGCACGACGGCCTGCATGTCGTGCTCGCGACGAACCCGCTCTTTCCGGCCAACGGCGTCGAAACGCGCCTGAGCTGGATCGGCCTGACGCCGCAGGATTTTGAGCTTGTGACGACATACGAAAACATGCACTACTGCAAGCCGAATCCGAAATATTTTGAGGAGATTCTCAAAATGATCGGCAAAAAGCCCGAAGCGTGCCTGATGGTCGGCAACAACACCGATGAGGACTGCGCGGCGGCGCAGGCGGCGGGGCTGAAAACCATACTCGTCACGGATTGTCTCATCAATGAGAGCTGCACGCCGGTTGCAGCGTACAAAAACACGACCTTTGCCGATCTGTACGCGGCGATCAAGTCCTGTCTCTGAGGAGAAAAGTATATGGAAAGCTATACCGAAATCAACTCTGCCACTGTCGATAACTGGGTGGCGGGCGGCTGGGAATGGGGAAAGCCCATTTCCCACGAAACGTATGAAAAGGCGCTCCGGGGCGAATGGGGCGTGTACCTCACGCCGACGAAGATCGTCCCGCACGCGTGGTTCGGTGAGCTGAAGGGCAGGCGCGTGCTCGGCCTTGCGAGCGGCGGCGGGCAGCAGATTCCGGTTTTTACCGCGCTCGGCGCCGTCTGCACCGTGCTCGATTATTCAAAAGCCCAGCTTGACCGTGAGCGGGAGGTTGCCGCGCGCGAGGGCTACACCGCAGACTGCGTGCAGGCAGACATGACAAAGCCCCTGCCGTTTGCGGATGAAACGTTTGACCTGATCTTTCACCCGGTCTCGAACTGCTATGTCGAAAAGCTCGAGGGCATCTGGCAGGAGTGCGCGCGCGTCTTAAAGCCCGGCGGCGTTCTGCTCGTCGGCTTTGACAACGGCTTCAACTACCTGTTTGACGAGGACGAGCGGGAGGTCATCTACAAGCTGCCGTTCAACCCGCTGAAAGATGAAGCGCTGTACAAGCTGTCGATCGAGAACGACTGGGGCATCCAGTTTTCGCACACAATCGAGGAGGAGATCGGCGGCCAGCTCAAAGCGGGCTTTATGCTGACCGATATCTACGAGGACACAAACGGCGTCGGCCTTCTTCACGAGCACGGCGTGCCCTGCTTCTACGCGACGCGGTGCGTCAAAAAATAGGGGGATGGTCATGTTCCTGAATGAACCTTCCAGAAAAACGCCTGTTGTGGGCACTTATGATGTCGCGGTGGTCGGGGGCGGCGTAGCCGGAATTGCGGCGGCGCTCGCGGCGGCACGCTGCGGAGCAAAAACCCTTTTAATTGAAAAGCAGTTTGCCCTCGGCGGGCTTGCGACGCTCGGCCTTGTCACCATCTACCTGCCGCTGTGCGACGGCTGCGGGCATCAGGTGAGCTTCGGTCTGGCCGAAGAACTGCTGCGGCTTTCCATCCGGCACGGGTGGGAGGACCGTTATCCCGCGCCGTGGCTGGAAAACGGCACGGAGGAAGAAAGAAAAAAGCGCCGGTTTGAAGTGCAGTACAATGCGAATGTTTTTGCGGTTCTCTGCGAAAAGCTGCTGCGGGAGAACGGTGTTACGATTCTGTACGGCACGTCGGTCTGCGGTGTGCAGACGGAAAAAGACAAAATCCGCGCGCTGTTCCTTGAGAATAAATCGGGGCGCAGCGCCGTCCTTGTGCGCGGAGCGGCGGACTGCACCGGCGATGCCGATCTCTGCGCGATGAGCGGCGCGGATACCGCGTGCTTTGAACAGGGCAACGTGCTCGCCGCATGGTACTACGCGCAGCATGGCGGCCGCGTGGGTCTGAAAATGCTTGGGTTTGCCGACGTGCCCGACAAGTATAAGTCCGAGGCCGAACGGCGGGAAAACCGGCGGCGCTACGGCGGGCTGAACGGCGGAGAGCTTTCCGAAATGGTGCAGGATGCGCACGGCGCGCTGCTCACCGATTTTCTGAAGGACGGCGGCATTTCTCCGGACCATAATCTGACGGCGATGGCTGCGATTCCGCAGGTGCGCATGACGCGCAGGCTCTGCGGCGCATACACCATGAACGATACCGAGCAGCATAAATTTTTTGCGGACAGCATCGGCATGATCGGCGACTGGCGCAAGGCCGGCCCGGTTTATGAACTGCCGTTCCGCACGCTGTACGGCGAAAAGGTGAAGAATCTCGCCGCGGCGGGGCGGTGCATTTCCGTATTCGACGACCTGTGGGACGTCACGCGTGTGATCCCGGCCTGTGCCGTAACCGGTCAGGCAATCGGCACGGCGCTGGCGCTTTCCGGCGATCTGCCGGCTCTGGAGCCGGCCGTGCTGCAGGCGCGGCTGCGGCGGGACGGCGTGCGGCTGCACGAGGGCGAACTTGACGCGGGCGCCGTATAACCATAACCATAGAAGCCGAAAACACAGTGTGTGCCGGAAAAACGGCATGAACACTGTGTTTTTTGTTTTCTGAGGTTCAAAAAAATTTTTGCATCTGAAGTTTTGAAAACGAGAGCATAAACGAGAAAAAACGAGGAAAAACGAGATTGTGTTTTGCAGTTTAAAAAACTCAAAAAAATGGGTTGACAAGCCGTTTTCCGTGTGGTAATATCATGGAGCGCCCGGCCGGAAAACGGCGGGATCAGACGAAAAGTTTCGTATCTTTGCATTCCGCACAGAGCGGGTGCGGGTACCAAGCATAAAACAAACACTTTCTGGAGGTAAACGCTATGTCCACTTATATGGCCAAGGCCGGTCAGGTTGACCGCAAATGGTATGTAATTGACGCTGCCGGCAAGCCGCTCGGCCGCGTTGCAGCACAGGCCGCAGTTCTTCTCCGCGGCAAGCACAAGCCCACCTTTACCCCGCATGTTGACTGCGGTGACCATGTCATCATCATCAACTGCGCTGAGGCAGTTCTCACCGGCGGCAAGGCGGAAAAGAAGTATTATTATCATCACACGGGTTATATCGGCCACCTCAAGGCTGTCCGCTATGATACCCTGATGCGCACAAAGCCGGAAAAGGCGATGGAGCTTGCCGTTCACGGCATGATCCCGTCCAACACAATCGGCAGAGCGGCAGAGGCAAGACTCCGCGTATATGCCGGCAGCGAGCACAAGCACGCTGCACAGCAGCCCACGGTTTGGGAACTTTAATAGGAGGTAAACGAATATGTACGATAAGGCACCTTATTTTTACGGCACCGGCAGAAGAAAAAGCTCCGTTGCGCGCGTAAGACTTTACCAGGGCACAGGCAAGGTTACGATCAATGACCGTGACATCGACGATTATTTCGGCCTCGATACCCTCAAAACCATCGTTCGTCAGCCGCTCGTTCTCACCGAAACCGATGAGAAGTTCGACGTTGTCTGCCGCGTTGCAGGCGGCGGCGTTACCGGCCAGGCCGGCGCAATCCGCCACGGCGTTGCGAGAGCGCTGCTCCAGTACGATTCCGAGAACCTCCGCGAGAAGCTCAAGAAGGCCGGTTTCCTCACCCGTGACCCGAGAATGAAGGAAAGAAAGAAATACGGTCTCAAAGCAGCTCGTCGCGCTCCGCAGTTCAGCAAGCGTTAACCAGACTTCCCCAAGAGATAAATTCCACCGCTTTTCAGCCCGTCTTAGGACGCTGTTTCGCCGGATTTATCAAACCTTTTGGAGTTCTGCGTGTTCCTGGATTGTGCTGTGCCTGACTACGTAAGGAGCGAGCAAGGAGCAAGCAAGGAACAAATATCGCAGCAAAAACTGAAACCTGATGAGCAGGAGATGTATCCGCAAGGAGAACATCTCCTGCTTTTTCGT
>JBJEOO010000145.1:0-2567 GCA_051880755.1 Hominenteromicrobium sp. | reverse complement strand
GCGCAGTGACTGCTGCCCTTTCATGGAGACCAAGACTTTCTGCTCCAACTGTAAGGTACACTGCTACAAGCCGGAAATGCGGGAGAAAATCCGGGAAGTGATGCGCTTTTCCGGCCCCCGCATGATCTTCCGGCATCCCGTCACGGCAATTCGCCATGTGATCGAAACCAAAAAAGAAAAGAGACGATTGGAGAAAACAGCATGAACATCAAAAAGATTGTGTACATCACTTTGGGCTGCATCGGCGTGGGGCTCGGCGCTCTTGGCGCTGTGCTGCCGTTGCTGCCGGCCTTTCCCTTCCTGCTGCTGGCGGCCTTCAGCTTCGGCAGAAGCTCCGAGAAGCTGCACACCTGGTTCACCGGCACGAAACTCTACAAGGATAATCTGGAAAGCTATGTGCAGGGGAAGGGCATGACGCGGAAAACAAAGATCCGAATTATGATTACAGTAACCCTTTTGATGAGCATCGGCTTTATTATGATGCATCAGGTACCCGTTGGCCGCATTGTTCTCGGCTGTGTGTGGATTTTCCACATCGTATATTTCATTTTCGGCGTCAAAACGCTTCGGCAGGATGCTTCGGATGAACCGTCCTGATTCCCCGGAACACGGCTGACAAAAGACAGGCCCGCGCTGCGGCATGCAGACGGCGGGCCTGTCTCTTTGCTTTCGGGAAAAAGCACTCCGCCTGCAGAAGCGCCGCAACGCCGGCTCTGCAAACGGAGTGCTGTTCATCCGTAAAGGGTTTATTTATCGATCAAATTGTTATCCCTGAAAAAGAGGGAAATGCACCACAGTGCGGCGATGCCGACCAGCGTGTAGATGATCCGGCTCAGGATAGCGCCCTGCCCGCCGAAAATCCACGCGACCAGATCAAACTGAAAAATGCCGATCAGGCCCCAGTTGATCCCGCCGATGATCGTCAGAATCAATGCGATAATATCCAGCATACTATCTGTCTCCTTTTGTTTCGTTTGGAAATAGTATTGCCGGACATACGCCGTTCATACAAATGGAAATAGTTAATTTTTGAGGCTCTGAAGCGGCGCGGGGATACGCCCGCCGCGATTGACGAAAACCGAGGGGGATTTCATGTTGACGTCCATGACCGGGCCGCTGCCGAGCAGACCGCCGAAATTCAGTTCCTCGCCGACCTGCTTGCCGATCGCCGGGATCAGGCGAACCGCTGTCGTCTTGGAATTGACCATGCCGATGGCCGCTTCGTCTGCGATGATGCCGGAGATGATTTCCGGGGTAATATCGCCGGGCACGACAATCATATCCAGACCGACCGAGCAGACCGCCGTCATGGCTTCCAGCTTTGTGATGGAAAGCGCGCCGCTCTTGGCCGCCGCGATCATGCCCTGATCCTCGCTGACCGGGATAAAGGCGCCGGACAGGCCGCCGACGTGGGAGGAGGCCATGACGCCGCCTTTCTTGACCGCATCGTTGAGGAGCGCCAGCGCCGCCGTGGTGCCGTGTGCGCCGCACTGCTCAAGGCCCATACCCTCCAGAATATCCGCAACGCTGTCGCCGATAGCGGGCGTCGGAGCGAGGGAAAGGTCCACAATGCCGAACGGTACGCAGAGACGGCGGGAAGCCTCCTGCGCGACGAGCTGGCCCATACGCGTGATCTTGAACGCCGTCTTTTTGATGATGTCTGCGATTGCAGTGATATCGTCCGTTTCCTTGGCCTTTGCAATCGCCGCGCGCACAACGCCCGGGCCTGAAACGCCGACGTTGATGACGCAGTCCGGCTCGCCGGCACCGTGGAAAGCGCCCGCCATGAACGGGTTGTCCTCCGGCGCGTTGCAGAAAACGACGAGCTTCGCCGCGCCGATGCAGTCGCGGTCTGCCGTGCGAATTGCTGTTTCCTTGACAATGTGGCCCATCTTCTTGACGGCATCCATGTTGATGCCCGCTTTTGTGGAGCCGATATTGACGGAGGAGCAGACAAATTCCGTCTCGCTCAGGGCTTCCGGAATGCTTTCGATCAGCGCATAATCGCCGGGGGCAAAGCCCTTATGAACGAGCGCGGAGTAGCCGCCGATAAAGTTTACGCCGACGGTCTTTGCGGCGCGATCCAGCGCTTTCGCGAAATGTACGGGACTGGCGGAGGGGTTTGCGCCGGCCAGCATGGCAATTGGTGTGACGGCGATGCGCTTGTTCACAATCGGAATGCCGTACTCCCGGCTGATGTCCTCGCCGGTTTTGACAAGATTTTCCGCGTAACCGCAGATTTTGTCATAAACCTTCGTGCAGGCCTTCTGAATATCGGAATCAATGCAGTCGAGCAGCGAGATACCCATGGTGATGGTGCGCACATCGAGATTCTCGTTGTCGATCATGTTGATGGTTTCCAGAATATCATGTGTGTTGATCATGAATGTATACCGACCTTTCGGAGAATTTGAAATCCTTAGATTCTGTGCATGGAATTGAAGACATCCTCGTGCATGACATGGATCTTCAGACCGAGCTGTTCACCGAGCACTTCAAATTCGTCGGTCAGAGCGCTGAACGGTACAGTGCAGCCGCTGATATCGACCATCATGATCATGGCGAAC
>JBJEOO010000144.1:0-2568 GCA_051880755.1 Hominenteromicrobium sp. | reverse complement strand
GCCATGACCGGCTTGTTTTCCGCGCAGAACGCGCGCAAATCACCATAGGGGAGAACACGCAGCCCGGCAAGCGGCTGCCCGATCACCTGACTGCTGCTGTCGAATATGCCAACCAGCCGGAAACCGGAGAAGTTATAAGAAATATGCGTCGCGATGGCCTTGCCCAGATTGCCGGCGCCGATCAGAATGCACTTGTGCACGCGGTTGATGCCGAGAATGGCGCCGATTTCCTCGCGGAGCTGATGAACGGCATAGCCGTATCCCTGCTGGCCGTAGCCGCCGAAGCAGTTGAAATCCTGCCGGACCTGCGAAGCCGTGAAACCCATTTTTTCCGCAAGCTCCTTGGAAGAGACGCGCAGAATACCGCGGCGGTCCAGCTCAACCAGAAAACGGTAATACCGGGGAAGGCGTCGGATCACGGACATGGAGATATAGGGTTTCTTTTGCATGTGAATCAGCCTTTCTGTTCCGATATTCCGCGGGATGCTTCCGCATGTACAAAGAGTATCATAAACCGGAATCCGGCGCAAGACCTTTCCGAAAAAAATAAGCGCGGAACGCACCGCTTTCTGCGATACGTTCCGCGCCGAAGGCTTACGGATCAGAAGGAAAACAGATGCCGGCATCGCGGCGAAGCTGCTCCATATACGCGGATACCGCATAGGCCAGCGAACAGCATTGCTCGTATTCAGCGGCGGAAGCTTCCGGTTCGGTGATGTACCGGTGAAAATCTTTGGCTTCATAGCCCATCAGCTTGTATTTCGGTTCCTCACCGCAAACCGTTTCGCGGGAGCCGTCATTGAAGATGATTTCGATGTTCGCGAGCTTTGAGACAGAGGCGACCGAAACCGTGCCGAGCGGGCCTTGAAAATCGGTATTGGCGGCAGCCTGACCGACCTTTGAATATACGAGATTTACGAGCTTGTCCGGATACCGCATGGCGACGATGCCGCTGCTGTCCGCACCGGAGGCCAGAAACTGCGCCGTGATCTGCGTCTGTTCCGGCATACCGAACAGATACAGCGCCGGATATACGCAATAGATGCCGAGATCCATCAGCGCGCCGGTTTCCAGTGCCGGGTTGAATATATTCGGCAGGCTCCCGGCCAGATAGGCGTCGTACTTGGAGGAGCGCTGGCAGAAGTCGAGCTTTGCGACGCTGACGCCGCCGATTTTTCCGAGCGCCGTTTCAAGCAGTCTGCGCTGGGGCAGGTGCATGAACATAATGGCTTCCAGATAGATCAGTCCGCGTGCCCGGGCGAGTGCCTGCAGACTTTTGACATCCTCCGCGTGTGCAGAGAGCGGCTTCTCGCAGAGGACATGCTTGCCGTGCTCCAGAAACAGGCGGACATGATCGGCATGCAGCTTGTTCGGGCTTGCGATATACACTGCATCGATTTCATCACTCTGCGCCATCGCTTCCAGATCGGTAAAAACGGTCTTTACGCCGTATTTTGCGCCGAATTCCCGCCCTTTTTCAAGCGAACGCGAGTATACCGCCGTGAGCGTCCAGAGTCCGCTGTCCAGCGCGCCCTCGATATAGCTTTCGGTAATCCAGCTTGTTCCGACTGTTCCAAATCGCAGCATAGTATCTTCCTTTCCGGATTATTCCACGATTTCGATGATGGTCTTGATGATTTCAACAATGGCTTCCATGTCCTCCACAACGGCGAATTCATGCTTGCCGTGCGCGTTTTCGCCGCCGGTGCAGAGGTTCGGGCAGGGAAGGCCCATAAAGGAAAGGCGCGCGCCGTCGGTTCCGCCGCGGATCGGCGTAATGACCGGCTCCACACCGTTGCGGCGCATGGCGGCCTTTGCTGTCTCAAGAATTTCCGGATGCGGCAGAATCATTTCCTTCATGTTGTAATAGGTGTCCTTGATCTCAACGGTGACAAGCTCACGGCCGTATTTGCGGTTGATGAATTCTGCGGCGAGACGGAATTTTTCCTTACGCGCCTCAAACGGATCTTTATTGTGGTCGCGGATGATATAATGCAGTTCGGCATGCTCGATTTCGCCCTGCATATCGGTCAGATGAGCAAAGCCCTCATAGCCTTCGGTGTTTTCCGGAACCTCACGGACAGGCAGCAGAGCGGCAAATTCCATTGCAACGCGGCTTGCATTGATCATTTTATTCTTTGCGCCGCCGGGATGCACGCTTCTGCCCTTAACGATAACCTTTGCGGACGCGCCGTTGAAGTTCTCATATTCCATACCGCCCAGCTCTCCGCCGTCGACGGTATAGGCAAAATCGCAGCCGAAGCCCGACACGTCAAATTCATTCGGACCGGCGCCGATCTCTTCATCCGGCGTAAACGCGATTTTCACCGTGCCGTGCGGCAGATCGCTGCTGAGAATCTCCTCGGCAGCCTGCAGAATTTCCGCAACACCGGCCTTGTCGTCGGCGCCGAGCAGCGTGGTGCCATCCGTGACAATCAGAGTTTTGCCGACCCGGCGCTCCAAAGCCGGAAAATCCTTGACGGCCGTTACGATGCCGAGCGCCTCGTTCAGCACAATGTCCTTGCCGTCGTAATTTTCGATGATGCGCGGTTTGACGTCCGCTCCGCT
>JBJEOO010000143.1:0-2571 GCA_051880755.1 Hominenteromicrobium sp. | reverse complement strand
GGGCAGAGCGTTTGAGCAGGTCAGAAACTCCGTCGGTTATCCGAAGCTGAATGTCAAGATTGTCGGCTCCCATGCCGGCATTTCCGTCGGCGAGGACGGCGCAACGCACCAGTGCTGCGAGGATATCGCGCTGATGCGCACCATCCCGGGCATGGTTATCCTGAACCCGAGCGATCATTATGAGATGAAGGCCGCTGTCCGCGCGGCGATTGAGCACAAGGGTCCGTGCTATATCCGTCTGGGCAGACTTGCGGTGGAAAGCATCAACAACGGCGACGACTACAAGTTTGAGCTTGGCAAGGGCATCACGCTGCGCGAAGGCACGGACATCACGATTATCGCGACCGGCCTGATGGTCAGCGAAGCAGTAAAGGCCGCCGAAGTGCTTGCCGCAGAGGGCATCAGCGCCGAGGTCATCAACATCCACACGATCAAGCCGCTCGACGAGGAGCTTGTTCTCGCTTCCGCCAAGAAGACGGGCCGCGTCGTTACGGTCGAGGAGCACAATATCATCGGTGGTCTCGGCGAGGCGGTTTCCGCGCTGCTTTCCGAGCAGTGCCCGACGCCCGTCACGCGCATCGGCGTTAACGACGTGTTCGGTCATTCCGGCCCGGCTGTTGACCTGCTGAAGGAATTCGGTCTCTCCGCTGCGCACATCGCAGAAGTTGTTAAGGAAAAGCTCGGCAAATAATCGCATAAAATGAGCAAGACCGTGCCTGAAGTGGCGCGGTCTTTTTGCATCCGTATTGGTTTTTAGAGTATTTTTTCGTATCCGACGCGCGCGCTGCCATCCTCAAGGTAGATCGTACCGCAATGACGGTAGCCGTTTTTCTCAAGCGTATGCCGCATAATAACATTGCCCGGATGTGTGTCGCAGCGCAGGGAAGAGACGCCCGCCTTTTGGCTGAGCGCCATGCAGTAGGCCATCATCCGGGATGCCGCGCCGCGGTTTTTGCCCTCCGGCGCCACGGCAATCCGGTGGATGATGCCGTAGGTATTGTTTTCGGTCAGCCATGCGCCGTCAAAAATTCGATCATATGTCGGCTCATTCCGACATAAACCGCGGCGGCGGCGAGAATTTCGCCGTTTTCCTCCAGCACGCGGCCGATGCCGTTTTCAATGTCGGAGAGCACAGACTCCATATTCGGGTAGCCGTTCTGCCATTGGTCAATGCCCAACGCCCGGATGGAGAGCTTTGCCGATTCGATAATTTCCAGAATGCGCGCCGCGTCTTTCGGCTCTGCGTTTCGGATGTTCATAACCGTTCCTTTCTGCTGCCGCATCGGACGGAAAGGATCTCCACAGACCGCAGCTTGCGCAAAATTTCGTATTCGGACAGAATTATACGATTTTTCCCTTGCCTTTTCAAGAGAAAACGTGTATAATATTTGAGCACGCTGAGATACGGAATTTGACGTGCGCAGAAAAAGGGCAAGACGGTTTTGAAAACCGTGGAATATGCGAGCGGACAGGTCTGCGCGGCGAGACACCGTGAACCATGTCAGGCGGGGGACCGAGCAGCATTAAGCGGATCGTCTGGTGCGATGCAGGTTGCCTGTCCGTTCACATATTCTTCGTGTGAATCGTCTTGCTTTTCTTTTTAGGCATTTTGCGCAGGGGAGGATTTGCATGTATAAGGCTTTATACAGAAAATACCGTCCGCAGGTGTTTTCCGATGTTGTCGGTCAGCCGCAGGTTACGGTTACATTGAAAAATGAGCTGATGGCCGGCAGAATCTCCCACGCCTATCTGTTTACAGGCTCCCACGGTACGGGCAAAACAACCTGCGCAAAAATTCTTGCGAAAGCGGTCAATTGCCTGGACCTGCAGGACGGCGACCCGTGTGGGGTCTGCCCGGTTTGCCGCGGGCTGGATGACGGATCGATTCTGGATGTCGTTGAAATTGACGCCGCAAGCAACAACGGCGTTGACAGCATCCGTTCCCTGATTGAAGAATCCAATTTCACGCCGACAACGGCACAATACCGCGTCTATATTATTGACGAGGTGCACATGCTTTCGGTCGCAGCGTTCAACGCGCTGCTCAAGACGTTGGAGGAACCGCCTGCGCATGTGATCTTCATTCTGGCCACGACGGAGGTGCACAAGCTTCTGCCGACCATTCTCTCACGCTGTCAGCGGTTTGATTTCCGCAGGATTGCGCCGGAGGATGTTGCGGAACGTCTGGAGCTGGTCTGTGAGCGCGAGGGTGTGGAAATCGATCATGACGCCGCAACGCTGATCGCCTCTACGGCGGACGGCGGAATGCGGGACGCGCTGTCGATTCTGGATCAATGCATCGGGCGCAGCACGGGCTGCATCACATACGCACTGGTTGCCGAAACGGCCGGCTTGGCGGGGCGTGGTCATCTTCTGGAGCTGGCATCCTGCATTCATACCGGAGATCGTTCCGGCGCGCTCGAAAAGATTGATGCGCTTTATAAGGCTTCCAAGGATATGGGGCGGCTCTGCGAAGAGCTTGCCGGATTTTTCCGTAACCTGATGCTGATCAAGACGATGAAGGACGCCACGGGGATTATCAAAGCCGTGGGGGAGGAGCTTGAGCAGATG
>JBJEOO010000142.1:0-2573 GCA_051880755.1 Hominenteromicrobium sp. | reverse complement strand
ACGACAGTATGGAGGATATCATTGAGATGGCGGTCGAGGCGCGCGGAATCGAAATGGATCCGTACTGCGAAAAGCTGACCTCGCTGGCCGAGCTTTATCTTGATGAGATTGACGGCGTGGTTGCGCAGAATCTCCGGGGCTGGAGCCTGCGCCGCCTTTCCAAGGTGACGCTCACAATCCTGCGTCTTGCCGTGTGCGAGATGAAGTTCTTCTGCACAAAGGATGTCCCGGTCAGCGTATCCATCAACGAAGCGGTCGAGCTTGCGAAAACCTATGGAAACGAGAAAGATGCCGCCTATATCAACGGTGTGCTTTCTTCCGTTGCAAAAAAGCTCGGCGAGGCGGAACATGCTTGATTTTTGTACGCTCGGCATTGATACGAGCAATTATACGACGAGTGCGGCTTTTCTGGAAAACGGCTCAATAGACAGCCGCGGGAAACTGCTTCCCGTTAAGGCCGGGGAAATCGGTCTCCGGCAGAGCGACGCGGTCTTTCACCATACGCGCCAGCTTCCGGAGGTCATGGAGCAGCTCGGCGATCAAATCGGCAGGGCAAAGGCCATCGGCGTCTCCAACCGTCCGCGTGATGCGGAGGATTCCTATATGCCGTGCTTTCTTGTCGGGCTAGGCACGGCGCAGATGCTCGGACAGGCGCTTCGGGTTCCGGTTCACCGGTTTTCTCATCAGCAGGGACATATCGCCGCCGCACTCTATTCGGCGAATCAGCTGACGCTTTTAAAACGGCGGTTTCTCGCGTTTCATCTTTCCGGCGGCACAACAGAAGCCGTTTTGGTGGAGCCGGGTCCTGCGGAGAAAATTTTCTCCACAAAGCTTGCGGCCTCCTCGCTCGATCTGAAAGCCGGTCAGGTCATCGACCGGGTTGGCGTGATGCTGGGCCTACCGTTTCCGGCAGGAAGGCATCTGGATCCTCTGGCCTGCGCGTATACGGGAAAAGTTCGTGCAAAAGCCTCCATGAAGGATGAAAACTGCTCGCTTTCCGGCGTGGAAAACAAATGCCGGGCGCTGATGGCACACGGTGCGCCGAAAGAAGAAATCGCCGCGACATGCATGGCCTATGTGCTGGCATCGGTGGACGGCATGTGTGCCGCTCTGCTCAAGACGTACGGCGATATGCCCGTGCTTTTTTCCGGAGGCGTTTCTTCCAACTCCATGATGCGTGCGCAGATGACTGCGAAATACGGCGCAGTCTTTGCTGAGCCGCGCTTTTCCGCAGACAATGCGGCGGGTGCGGCCGTGCTGGCATCCCTGCGTGAGGAGGGCTTCTGATGCGTGTTTTATCGGTCACACAGATCAATTGCTTTCTGAAATCTCTGATCGAGGGAGACGGTCGGCTGACGGATATTTACGCGTCAGCCGAAATCTCCAATTTCACCGACCATTACCGTTCCGGCCATTTGTATTTTTCTCTCAAAGACGAAAAATCGGTGCTCAAAGCGGTTATGTTTTCAAGCGCTGCGCGCCGCCTGCGCTTTCGGCCAAAGGACGGCATGCGCGTGATTGTACGCGGACGCGTCTCCGTTTATGAACCCAGCGGTCAGTATCAGTTTTATGTCGAGGAAATGCAGCCGGACGGCCTCGGCGCGCTGAACCTCGCGTTTGAACAGATGAAAGAAAAGCTCTCGAAAGAGGGACTTTTCTCCGAAGCATACAAAAAGCCGATTCCGCGCTTTCCGGCACGTATCGGCATCATCACCTCGCCGACCGGGGCCGCCGTGCAGGATATGCTGAATATTCTCTCCCGGCGTTGGCCGGCGGCCGAAATTGTGTTCTGTCCGGTGCTCGTGCAGGGCGAAGGGGCGCCTGCACAGCTCACGGAGGCCGTACGGCTGATGAATGAGCAGCGCTGCGCGGACGTTATTCTGATTGGCCGCGGCGGCGGCTCCGCTGAGGATCTCACCGCCTTCAATGATGAGCGTCTGGCACGGGCGATTTTCGCCTCCGAAATTCCGGTAATCTCCGCCGTTGGGCATGAAACGGATTTTACCATCTGTGATTTTGTCGCGGACCTGCGCGCGCCTACGCCGAGCGCCGCGGCTGAGCTTGCCGTACCGGACAGGCAGGAGGTGCATTTACAGCTGAACGCACTTGTGCGCCGCATGGAAAAGGCCGTTGAAAACGGCATGAATGACCGGCGGCAGCTGCTCGATGCGGTATCGTCTGCGCGTGTTCTGCGTGATCCTGCCGTATGGCTGGAGCCGCGGCAAACCATGTTGAACGGCGCCGTTCAGCGGCTGACATCTGTTGAGCAGCACCGCTGGATGGCGGAAAAATCCCGGCTTGCCGATCTTTCCGGCCGGCTGGACGCTATGAGCCCGCTGAAGGTCATAGCGCGCGGCTACGCGCTTTTGTCGCATGAGGACGGAACCATTCTGCGCAGTGTGCGGGAAGCCAGACAAACGGAAGAGATCATGGCGCGTGTTGCGGACGGCCGCCTGTATCTGACGGTAACGGGCGCAGCACCGGATGCGCCGCAGCAAGGAGGTCAAAACGATGGCAAAAAAGAAAATCAGCTTTGAGGACGCCATGACGCGTCTTCGTGAAATTACGGAAAC
>JBJEOO010000141.1:0-11339 GCA_051880755.1 Hominenteromicrobium sp. | reverse complement strand
TTCATCGGAACGGTTAAGCGGCACCTTATCCTTGATGTAGATTCTGTATCCTTCCGCATCCTCCTTAACGGTTTCCACATAGTTGCGGATTTTGCGTTTGATGCAGACGTCCGAAACAAGGCCCAGTCCGGTCTCCGGGTCGACGCGGGGCATGTTGCCCGCATCCGGATCGCCGTTCGGATTTCCGTTCTCCACTTCAAAAATCACAACGAATTCATATCGGTTTCTGATTGCCTCTGCCATGTTATTTATCCTCCTTCTTGGTAAACCTTCTCTGTCTCTGATGATAATATCCGATCTCAAAATCGCCGCTTTCCTTCAGGCCGAGCACAGCCGGGAAGCTGCCGTCCAGCCGGTCGAGAATATCGCCGATCATTTTCTTGTAGATCCGCGCGTTATCCAGCCTGCGCATATGTTTCTGCGCGAGCTGCAGCAGCGTCGGAAACACGCGTGCCGGGGTGCTGCCCGCAGACGAAAAATACCGGTCGACAATGGTTGTGTTGATGCCGGGATTTGCCTTTTCCTGAATTTCCTCCAAGACGGCAAACAGCCTACCCAGCACATAGGCTGCGTCGTTTCTCTGTTCATCGAGTGCCACTGAAATATCCTCCTTGTAATTTTGAATCAGATACGCCTTGATGGCCGCCGCGCGTGCATAGTTGACCTTTCGGTCCGCGCGGATGCGGAGCTGAATCCCATTATACAGCGTTGCGGGATAGCGTGTATTCGTCAATACCGCGCGGAGCAGGTCTCCTGCCATATTCGGCACGGCTTTCTTGTCCCTCGCGTTCGGATTCACGGTTTCGGCCAGCAGCCTCCACAGCGGCAGCAGTCCGAACGGTTCAAACGCCGGCTTGACGATCTCCATCCGCTTATAGTGCGCCTGAATGCAGCGCATCATGGCTCCGAAAGAATCCCGGTAAAACAGCCGCACCGAGAGGCGCGCCGCATTCGGAGAAAGCCCCAGCACATAGAAATGCTCATCCGGTTTCAGCACCGTATGATTCCACGCGCACGGCAGTCCCCGGGCAATGGCGCTGACGGCTTTCTGCACATCATCGTCGAGCTTCGCATCATCGCCCGCAGCCATCAGACTGCTCCAGACGTCCTGATAGGCTTTCTCTCCGCTTTCCGCCCAGCAAACCACCGTCATATCTCCGATCAGCCTGACGTGATTGGTGTCCGCCAGCAGCGTGTTCAGCGCTGTTGTATAGGCAAATGCCGCATACTTGCTGACCGGCGCATTGAAGCCCTGTTCCTTGCCGTAAGACGTAAAGGCCGGCGCGTTGAAAGAAACAATCGATGCGCCCATCGGCTGCGCATCCCGGACGCCCTTGATGTTCGGATGCAGCTTTGCGGTCGGCGCAAGGCGTCCCGTTACAAGGCAGGGCATCAGAACGGCGTCCTCGTCCCGGGCATAATGCTCCTGCCATACGGTCCGCAGCTCCGGAATCTCATGCACATACTGTCCGCAATGCCGGAAAACGATGTTTGCACCCTTGAGAAGATCCGGCAGACAGGCTTGCAGCGCGGGATGCTCCGCCGCTGTGTCCGGATTCCAGTTTTCAAAAAAGGCCGTGACCGCCCGGGCCGCGGGATGCGGGCAATCCCCCAAAAGGGTGACATGCAGGGCACGGCAGGCCTCAAAGCACTGCTTGGCGCGCTCGGGCTTTCCCTTTTCATCCATACCCAGCATATAGGTGGAATTATCCCACAAAAAGTTCGGAGCAATATCGACGCTGCGCTTTACCGCCTCCGGCACCTGCATCACATCCGGAACCAGAACAACCTTGCTGCCGCGTTTATCCTCATGTCTCAGATCCATAACGCCAAGCAATGCGCCGCCGTCGTTAATCTGCAGTGCGTATGTGATTTTCGTACTGCTCCAGCCGGGCTGCGCAATCTCCCCTTTTTCGGCAAGCTTTTCATAGTAAGCCGTCAGTGCCTGCAGAATCATCGAACCACCTCGCAGTCTCCAAGCTCCAGAACGCCGTCTTCGAGCACCGCGCGGAAAAACATCGGCCGCACATCCGCCGGATCGCTGTAATCAAAGTCATACAGCATCCAGCCAAGCTCCCTGCGTCCGCGCAGCTCCTCCGGCACGGTTCCTTCCCCATTCCAGGCGCGGAAATATGCGGGGAATTCCCGCATGCCCAGTGACGGAGTGTGAAAGCACGCGCCGCGGTCCAGCCTGCGCCGCATCATCTCCTGAAATTTTCCGGGGTTATCGCCCGGCGCCGCACGGTCGGTCATGGTGAAATGTGCTTCGATCACATAGCGCACATTGGTCAGCACCATTGCGGCACGCTGCTGGATGGCCTGCGGCGTCGCAATATAGAGCGCGCTGCCCTTTTCCATCGCAGACTTGATCTTTTTGCAGGACGCCACCGCATCCACCTCATTGCGGCGGATATTGGCAAAGCGAATCGGCGCGAGCACGCGGATGCGATCGATATGCCACTTAAGGCCTGGATGCCAGAAAACGGCTTCCAGAATCCCTCTCGCCGCGGATGGCGTCATCACGTCATACGAAACGCGCTCCACTTTCATCTCCGGACGGCAAAAGCAGGCAAAATCGCCCCAGATTTCTACCTGTACGCTCAAAATTATCAACTCCTTTATTGTATATTGAAAGCCGCCAGCCGTTTGGCTGATTCTTCCTTGTGCTTCTACTATACCACCATCGATTTAATAAGTCAATATTCATTTAAAGATATTTTGAAAAAAATGTTCTTGAAAAAAGGCTCCCGCTCATGTATAGTTAACATGTCTTGTACGCCGTGTACAAGTGGATTGAAATATTTACAGGTAGTTTGAAGAACAGACCGGATCCGGAAGCTGACGTATGCAGGTACGCCGCTTCCGGATTTGGTTTTATACAAACAGCAGCCTGCCCGGATCCGCCTGCAGCGATAATCCGGTTTTGTCACTGTAAAGCGCCGTATCGGCCAGCGCGTACAGCCCGTCCGCCAGCCGGATCACACTGCCGGTCTCCGTCAGGCGCATCAGGTGCTGCTCATAAATGCTGACGCTGTACCGGCCGGCTTTCCGCAGCAGTGCGCGTGAAAGTGCTCCGCTGCGGAGCTGCTCCAAACAATCGGCTCCCCCGCCGATCGGAATCAGAACCGGCGTTGTTCGGTCGTCAATCAGCTTTACGGCGTCGGCAATTTCCCGGAACGGAAGCCTGCACCCGTTTTTCCCCGCTTTGTGGAGCTGCATCACACCCGCCTTATCCAGACCTCCCGCCCGGACGCCGAGCAGGCCTGAAAAGTAAGCGTGAATCGCCTCCGGGCATGTCAGATCCGCAAAGCTCAGCGCCGTCTCACGCAGAACGCCGACCGGCACGCTGAAGAGCGGCGGTGTCTTTTCCGGGAGCCGGAACCACCAGACGACGCTTTCTGCGTGATCGCGTTTCCCCTCCCGGTTGCATCGGCCGGCAGCCTGCAGGATGGAATCCAGCCCCGCTTCTTCACGGTAAACCGCGGGAAAATCCACATCCACACCGGCCTCTATCAAGCTGGTGGAAACCACCCGGCAGGTTTTTCCTTCCTTCAGGCGTATGCGGATCTCATCCAAAACCGCCTTTCGGTGTACCGGCGTCATCAGAGTAGAAAGGTGGAAGCTGCCCTCGGGCTCCAGCTGTTCAAAAAGACGGACGGCCTGTGCACGCGTGTTGACAACACAAAGCACCTGATGTTCCGCATTCAGCCGCTGCGCCAGCGTCTCCTGCGTCAGTTCCCCTGCCGCCCGGAGCCGGTACCGGTCAAAGCAGGGATCCGCAGCCCGCGGACACAGCTCTTCGATCCCTCCTGTCCTGAGGTATTCGCGAAACAGCGGTTCGAGCGCAGGCTGCGTCGCCGTGCAAAGCACTGCCGTCGTGTTATACCGGCGCACCAGTTCGGCAATCGCCGCCGTACACGGCTTCAGATATCCGGTCGGAAGCATCTGCACCTCGTCAAAAATGACGACGCTGTTTGCAATATTGTGCAGCTTCCGGCAGCGTGAGCTGCGGTTCGCGTACAGCGACTCAAAGAACTGCACAGCCGTCGTCACGATCAGCGGCGCGTCCCAATTCTCCGCCGCAAGCTGCTTGCGGCGCATGGCCGGATTTTCCAGATCCTCCTCGGCATCCTCCGGCCAATCCACGTTGGCATGGTGCTGAACCACATTTTCCGCGCCCAGAATCCTCTCAAAAACCTCGGCATTCTGCTCGATAATACTCGTATACGGAATCACATAAATTACGCGGGGAAGCCCGTTTTCCAAGGCATGATGCAGCGCAAAGGAAAGGGATGCGATTGTTTTGCCGCCGCCCGTCGGCACGGTCAGCGTATACAGGCCGCGTCCGCTTCTGGCTTTTTCCGTACAAGCATGCAGGATCTCCGTGCGTTTCCGGTTCAGCGCATCGGTGGGATTCTCCCACTTTGCCGTGTAAGCATCCAGACGCCTGCACAGCGTATCCAGCGTGTCATAGCCGCCCCGCTCGACCGCGCCGTCAAGCATGAACGCCTCCGTGTCCAGAAAATCCGCATCAACCAGGCAGGAAAACAGCATCCGCGTGAAGAAAGCCGCCTGATATTGGCTCTCGATCCGTTCCGGCGGCCCGCCTGCCGGCGGTTCCGGGCATGCGGGAGGAAAGCACGCCGGAAGCTCTCGCCGCAGGCGGCCGAAAAGCGACGGATCATTCGGCAGATCCTGCGGGTTTCCGAGATCGGGCAGTCCGCCGTGATGGCCGGCGACGGCGAGCGCCGTCGGAAGCCTGCCCCGGTTAAAGGCCACGCACGCCCCATACGTCGAATGGTCCGGCCTGTGCGGATCACCGTTCAGCCTTTTCTGAAATTCCGCCGAGCATTTGCCCAAGTCGTGTATGCTGCCCGCATACCGGCCTTCCTCCCCGGCGCCGAATGCCTGCGCAAACGCGGCGCAGCGGGAGGCTGTTCCCGAAAGATGCTCCTCTATGGTCTGCACACGCTGCCCGTCTTCCGATTTATGTGCGAGATACTGCATAGCTTTTCCTCCCATACAGAAATATTTGTATATATTGATTATATCACATGGCGGCATTCCTGAAAAGCATTTCCGGAAAAAAGCCGAAAAGGGTCTTCTCAAAAACGGTCAACGGTGTATAATGGAAATTGACCGGAACGGTTTACGGAGATCGGAAGGGCGGGAGAACCTTGAATGAGAAATTTTTCGCGCTGCCTGCGGAAAAGCAGCAGCGCATTCTGAACGCGGCTTACCGTGTGTTCAGCCAAAGCAGCTACAAAAAAAGCCCCGTCAGCGAAATCGCTGCGGAGGCGGGCATCAGCAAATCCCTTCTGTTCCACTATTTCCGGAACAAGAAGGATCTGTATCTTTATCTTTGGCAGCATGCCGCCGACGTAACCATCCGCTTTATGTCGGAAAGCGGGTGTTATGAGCCGACGGATCTTTTTGAAATGATGCGGCTCGGCATGCAGGCCAAGCTGCGCATCATGACGCTTCATCCGGATCTGGCCGCTTTCACAATCCGCGCGTATTACGAGCGGGACCCCGAAATCGAACCGGAAATCCAGAAAAGCTATCTCTCCGCGCTCGCGCGGAAAAGCGCCGAATCGCTCGCACGCGTAAATCCCGCGGATTTTCGCCCGGGGCTTGACCTGCGCATGATGTACCGCGAAATGTACTGGGCGTCCGAAGGCTATCTGTGGGAAAAGATCCGCAGCGGCACGCTTGACATCAACCGGCTTGAAGCGGATTTCACACAGCTTTTGGATTTCTGGAAAAGCATATACAGCCGCAGTGCGGCGGAAAAAGGAGGACAATATGAACACAGTCATTGAAACGGAACGGCTGACCAAGAATTACGGGAAAAGCCGGGGCATCCGCGATCTGACCCTTCAGGTCGGCGAGGGAGAAATTTTCGGCTTCATCGGGCCGAACGGCGCGGGAAAATCCACGACTATCCGCACGCTGCTGGGGCTGATTGCACCGACCTCCGGCAGCGCCAGCGTTCTGGGCATGGACATTTCCCGCCGCCGCGATATTCTCGCACGCACGGGCTACATGGCGGCGGAAGCGGCCTTTTATCCCGGCATGCGCGTCGCCCAGCTGCTTGCGCTCTCGGCCTCGCTGCGCGGCATGGACTGCTCGGCGGAGGCCCGTCGGCTCTGTGAGCGCTTTGAGCTGGATCCGCAGAAAAAGGTGGAAACGCTTTCGCTGGGCAACCGGAAAAAGGCCGCCATCGTCTGCGCCTTCCAGCATAAGCCCGACCTGTACATTCTCGACGAGCCGACAAGCGGCCTTGACCCGCTGATGCAGAAGGCATTTTTTGCTTTGCTCCATGAACGCCATCAGGCGGGCGCTTCGGTCTTTCTTTCCTCGCATGTGCTCTCCGAAATTCAGCGGCACTGCACGCGCGCGGCGATTATCCGCGACGGCGAACTGATCGCCTCCGACCGCGTGGAGGCGCTGACCGGCACGGGTGTGCGGCGCGTGACGCTTCACGGCGTTTGCGAAGCGCCCGATCTGCCCGGCGTACAGCCGATTTCCGGCGGCGCAGACAGCGTCAGCTTCTTCTACCGGGGCGCGCTGCATCCTCTGCTCGCCGCACTTCAGGCGCTGCCCGTCACCGATATGACCGTAACGGAACCGGAGCTGGAGGAAATCTTCCTGCACTATTACGAGAAAAAGGAGGCCTGACCGTTATGACTGTTTTTCTGCATGAGCTTCGCCGGGGCCGGACGGCATTCTGGGTCTGGACCGCATCCATCAGCCTGCTGCTTTTAACCTGCATGGTGCTCTTCCCGGAGATGTCCGGACAAATGGACGGCGTGACCGAGCTGTTTGCCAACATGGGCGGCTTCACCGCCGCTTTCGGCATGGACCGCGTCAGCTTCGGCGATGTGATGGGCTTCTACGCCATCGAGTGCGGCAACATCGTCGGGCTTGGCGGCGCGCTGTACGCGGCGCTGCTCGGCATTGAAGCGCTCGCACGGGAGGAACAGGGCCACACGGCAGAGTTCCTTCTGACTCATCCCGTCTCCCGCGCACGCCTTGTCGCGGAAAAGCTCGCCGCCGTGCTTGCGCAGCTTCTGCTGATGAACGCGCTGATCACGCTGATCGCCTGGCTCTCGTTTATCATGATCGGCGAAACGCCCGCCATGCCCGATTTTGCGCTGCTGCATCTCGCCTTCACCGCCATGCAGCTTGAAATTGCCTGCATCTGCTTCGCCGTGTCCGCATTCCTGCGCGGCGGCGGGATGGGCATCGGCATCGGCACGGCGCTTCTGATGTATTTTCTTCACATCCTCAGCAACCTCAGCGAGCAGGCGGAATTCCTGCGGTATATCACGCCCTTCGCCTATGCGGACGCCGCTTCCGTTCTGGCGGACGGCCGCATCGAGCTGCCGCTGCTTCTGCTCGGAATGGGCTACGCGGTGCTCGGCGCCGCGGCCGCTTTCCGAATCTACACAAAAAAAGATATTGCCGCCTGATCCATAACACAAAGGCCTTCGGTTCTTTTTCGGAGAATCGAAGGCTCTTTCTGTTTTATCGCATTTTCAATCGGGCTGCGGCGATGTTTGCCAGCTCTGTCAGACGCCGCTCGGCGTGGGCAAAGAAGCGCTCATAGCTTGTGCAGAAGATATTCAGCCCCAGCGTGCCGTCCGGTTTCACCGGGCGGTGGCGCCGGCAGCCGCCGCGGCAAAGCGGGAAAAACCGGCATCCGCGGCATTTCGCATCGACGGCCGCCGAGGCTTCAATAAACCCGAGCGCCTGCCGCCGGGCGTTGAGCTCTTCAAACTCCGTCTCGCGCAGATTGCCGAGCCGGTACGCGTCGAGCACATAGAAGTCGCAGGGATAAACGGAGCCGTCCGCCTCGATGACATGCTGCATGCCGCATATGCCGCCCATGCCGCACGCTTCGGGCGGATAGCCGAGCAGCATCTCCACATAATTCTCAAACTGCCGGATGGACACCGCCCCGCCCGCCTGCACATCGCGGTACCAGAGGTCGAACAGCGCGCACAGAAACGCGCCGTAATCCTCCGGCGTCAGCGAATACGGCTCGCCGCCGGGCGCATCGCCAAACGGGTCAAGGCACGGGATGAACTGCAGATACTGCAGCCGGCTGCGCTTATAAAAGTTGTAAATCCGGTTCACACGGCCTGCCGTCTGTCTGTTGACAACGGTCAGGACATTGTACGCCACGCGGCGGCTTTCCAGAAGCTGAATCGTCTGCATCACGCGGTTGAACGTCCCCGTCCCGTGCGGGTCCAACCGGTTCGCGTCGTGTGTATCCTTCACGCCGTCAAGTGAGATCCCGACGAGGAACCGGTTTTCACGCAGGAAATCCGCCCATGCCCGATCCAGCCCGATGCCGTTTGTCTGAATGGCGTTGTGGATGCGGACATGGTGAATGTTATGCTTCTTCTGAAGCTCCACGGCCTTGCGGAAGAAGTCAAGCCCGACTAAGGTCGGTTCGCCGCCCTGAAATGCAACCGTGCAGTCCTGCTCCGCATAGGCGAGGCCCTTGCGCAGAACCGTTTCGAGCGTATCCTCCGTCATAAATCCGTACGATTCCCGCTCACGCTTGCGGGTGATGTCGTGATAAAAACAGTACCGGCAGTTCAGATTACACAGGCCCGAGGCGGGTTTGATCAGCAGATGAACGGACTTCACGGCATACTCTCCTTTGCGGCCGGCGCCCTTCAGGCGTGCTTGTATTTCCGGCGGAGCCGCTCAGCGCCCTCAGCGCGGCCGGTAGCCTCCAGCCGCTTCAGGTAAGCGTCGAGATTTCCGCGCGTGTGATACGGGCCGCCCTCGTGCAGCACCGTCAGCATCGGGTCGATCGGGCTGTCCGATTTGAGCATCTGTTCATCATGCCAGTCCAGAATGATCTTGGCGCCGACGGCGCAAAGCTCCGGATGCTCCGCCTTCACATCGTGCTGCTCATGCGGATCCTCCTTGACATTGAAGAGCATTTCACGGTCAAACAGATGGAAGCCGTCGTGGTATGTGCGGACATAGAGCCAGTCTCCGAAGCGTGCGGAACGCTGGCAGACATGCGCCATCTGCGAAATCACAAGGCTGCTGCGTCCGGTATCCGCGCCGCTCGTAACGGTTTCGGCGTAGCTTTCGCCGTCCCAGTTCGCGCCGGGCTTCACGCCGAGCAGCTCCGCCATTGTCGGGAGCAGATCCAGACTGTAATGGAGGCCGCTGTCCGAAACGCCCCTGCGTCCCGCCGGCCATTTCAGGATAAACGGAATGCGGCAGGTCGGATAATCCGCCGTCGCATGCTCCGAATAGATGCCCAGCTCGCCCATGTTCTCGCCGTGGTCAGAGGTGATGATGATCGCCGTGTCGTCGTAGATGCCCTGCGCCCGAAGCAGGTCGAGGATCTGCCCGACAAGCGTATCCGTATAACGGATGCCGCAGTCATAGCCGTCCATCACGCGCTTGAGGCCGTCCATGTCCTCGGCGCTGCCCGGCATGCGCGGGAACTTCGGGTTTGTGGAATCGTCGTACATGCTGAGCTCACGGATGCTGTGCGGGCCGGTATGGCGCTTGTGCAGCTCCAGCGTCTCCTCGTCGATCCATGTGTGCAGCGGCTCATTTTCAAAGGGATTGCCGAAAGACTCCGGCGCGCGGTACGGCGTATGCGGATCCCAGAAATGGACATGCAGGAACCAGTTGTCGCGCCCCGCATTCCGGTTCAGCCAATCCAGCGCAACCGGCAGCACACGCTCGCCGGATTCCCCGCCGCGTCCCCCGACGTTGTAGCATTCATTGAAGCCCGCGTTGAACCACCACGAGGAGTGGCGTTCCGGGAAGGTGCTGACCGACGCCGTGTGCATACCGGCACGGCGGAAAATATTATGGAAGCAGTTTTCGTCGACCATATCGGTGAAGTCACGCTCCGGGCCGGTCAGGCGGCGGTCCGCGGCGGTGCCGCCGTGACCGACCGCGCCGTTGCGGATGCCGAACATGCCGCTGACCAGCGAAGCGCGGGACGGCAGACAGGGCGCGTCCGAGCAGTAATACTGGTCAAAACGGATGCCCTCCGCACAGACCCGGTCCATATTCGGCGTCGTGCAGCGGTCGTAGCCGTAGCAGCCCATATGGTCGGGACGAAGCGTATCGATATCTATAAACAGAATTCTCACAAGCTCTCTCCTCCGGTTGTTTCATAACATGCAGACCGGGCGCGCTGCGAATATCTGCGCGCCCGGTAAGCTGATTTCGTTATTTCAGGGAAATGTTTTCGCCGACAAGGCCGACATACTGGCCGGGAGCGGCAGCCTCCGGGTGAACCAGCAGCCATTTGTTGCGGGCGAAAAGCATCTCGTCCTCGGAGCACTTCGGCGCGCGCTTCTCGATCTCCGTGTTCGTTCCCTTCGGCAGAACGACAACGCACTTGAAGCCGCTCTCCGCAGCATTGCACGGCGCGTAATGCAGCGTAGTCGCATAAACCTCGATGATCGTTCCCGCCGGCACGAGGAACGCTTCGACCTTCCCGGTATCATACTTGCCGTCCACGATATCCTGTTCGGAACCGATCAGAAGAATCATGTCCGTAACGGCAATGTTGATCTCGCTGTCTCTGTGATACTCAAGGCCGTTGAGCTTGTAATTGCTGCCGTTGCAGTAGCCGATCTGAATCGGCATACCGCCGTACAGGGTGTACGCCACATCCGCCGCGCTTGCGCACGCCTCGAGCGACACGTCGCCGGGCACATAGATCACATGATCCGGGCACGGCGTGGCGCCCATGGCCTCGATGATGTCGGAGCAGTCCAGCCCCTCGATGACCTTGCCGTACTTCGCGAAGGAAGCGTCTGTTACCTTTTGGATCTGCATAAAATTACCTCTTTCATGATAAGATTTCCGAACAACTTCGGTACAACTCCAATTTGATTATACTGAAATACAGCGCGAATTGCAAGCCCGGCGGCATAAAAAAACAGACGCCCGCATCTGAGCCGGCGTCCGTCTTCCGTTTTCACATCATTTCGCGCTTCCGCTTGCGCCTTTTCCAGATAATAATCGCAATATAAACCGCGAGGAACACGACGATGATGGCGATCAAAACCGCCGACTGGCCGGGGCCGCCCATTTTGACCTCCGCCCAGAGCGTGTCGATCAGCGCGCTTGTCTCCTCGGGCAGATTGACGAAAACCTCCGTATTCTGAAGCGTTTCCTCATCCGGGTAATAAATCGGGTTCTCCACAGCCTCCGGCTCCAGATATTCCTTCGCCGCCGTCTCCGGCGTCGCATAGCCGACATAGTCCATATTTGCGCCGGCAATTTCCGGGTCGCACATAAAATTGATATATGCCTCAGCCTCGGCCTTATGCGCC
>JBJEOO010000140.1:0-2637 GCA_051880755.1 Hominenteromicrobium sp. | reverse complement strand
AGAACAAAACGCCCCACATGTCAGGCAGTACAGCACACTTACCGTCTAACATGTGGGGTACAGTTCAATTGCAGCCCGCTTTTTGTTTGGTTCCGCTAAAACAAATTGACGATCAATCCCGTTATGACGGATGCAGCATACAGCACGCCGACAATGGCGAGATTCTCCTTGAGGCGATGGTTTGTGCGGAACAGCACGACAAGGCCGAGGCCGGCGCCAGCGCACAGGCCGGCAACGCAGGAGCCGAATTCAAGACTGCCGACCGCAAACAATTCCGTCAGAATCACCGATGCGGCACAGTTCGGAAGCAGGCCGATCAGCGCTGTCAGAAAAGGCTGGAAAACGCTGCCGTTCAAAAGCAGTTTTGAAATGTTCTCTTCCCCGATAAAATAAATCGCATAGCCGAGAATCAAATTCACTAGCAGGATAAAGGCGAAGATTTCCACCGTATGCCGGAGCGCCGAGTGCACGATGCCGTGATGACCGCAGTCGCAGCTTGCGCAGAGTTCCTCAAACGGCGCCTCCTCCCGGGGCTTCATGAACCGGCGCATAAGGAAATCGACCAGAAATCCGAATACCATGCCGGAAACCACCTTAATCAGCAGCATGGGCACGGCATACGGCAGCATATCGGGGTGCGCCAGCAGAACCGGGATGGCCTCATCGCTTGTCGAAAGGAAAACGGCAAGCAGCGTGCCCACGGAAATGATCCGGCCGGCATAGAAGTTGGACGCCGCTACCGAAAACCCGCATTGCGGCACCACGCCGAGCAGCGCACCTCCGACAGGGCCGAATGGCCCCAGACGCTGCAGGCTGTCTCTCATTTTCCGGCTCGCTTTGTGCTCCAAAAACTCAATCAGCAGGTATGCCGCAAAAAGGAACGGCAGCATTTTCAAAGAATCGACAAGCGCGTCGATCAGGACATCCAGCATATATTCGTAAAAATCCTTTCCATATTGATATGGCCCGTTCAGGCCTGTACGTCGATGAGCACCTTCATCGTCGTTTCACGGTTTGCATCGATATAGCGATACGCTTCCGCATAGTCGCGGAAGGCAAAGTGCTTGGAAATCAGCGGCTTGAGGTGAACCTTTTCCGCGCGTACCAGCTCGATAGCATCCAGATAATCCTCGCTGCGGTACATCATCGTGGTGTTGAGATCCAGCTCATGATCGTTGAGCACAGCCAGATCCACCGTTGCAGGCCCGGCAAAAACAGCTACCAGAATGATCGTGCTGCCCTTGCGCGCACAGCGGATCGCCTGCCCCATCGTAATATCGTTGCCCGCGCAGTCGTAAATCACATCTGCTTTATCGGGGCCGAAAGCGTCGACCATGGCCGCGCCGAAATCCGCGGATTTCGTATTGACGCAGTAATCCACACCGCATGCCCGGGCCTTTTCCAGCCGAACATCACTGACATCCGTAATCAGAACACGCTCTGCGCCCATCCCCTTTGCCGCCTGCGCGACCAGAATACCGATGGGGCCGGCACCGAGCACGGCGACACGCATGCCCCGCATATCGCCGAATTTGCGCACCGCATGAACCGCAACCGCAAGCGGTTCAATCATGGCGCCCTCATCAAAGCTCATGCTCTCCGGCAGCGGCGTGACCTTTTCGGCATCAACGGCAAAGAACTCCGACGCCACACCCGTTGTCTGAAAGCCCATGACCTTCAGCTCCTCGCAGAGGTTGTACTTCCCGTGGCGGCAGGGATAGCATTTGCCGCAGACAACCTGCGGCTGAATCGTGACCTTCTGCCCGACGGACAGCCCGGTAACGCCTTCTCCGAGCGCCGTGATCTCGCCGGAAACCTCGTGTCCCTGCGTAACCGGATAGCTTGTGAACGGATGCTTGCCGTGCCAGACATGAATATCCGAGCCGCAAACGCCGATGCGCATGATTCTGACGACAACCTCGCCCGCAGCCGGGATCGGATCTTCGACCTCGCGGAACGTGATCTCACCGGGTGCGGTCATAACCTGCTGCAGCATAACGATCTACCTCCAAAACAAATGTGGTATACGGGTTTTTTAGCCAGTATACCACAGTTTTGCCGGATTTACAAGAGCCGAATCGAACGGCGTCTCACCAGACCGAATCGCTTTTCGCACAGTGCATCCGCTTTTTGGCCGCACGCACCTCAACGAAACAGCCGCAGAGCGCGCACATGCCGTTGACAAGATGCTCACACGCCCGGCAGCGCTCCAGCCGCGCCGCATATTCGCTTTTCTCCGCCTTTTGCTCGGGTGGAAGATTTTCGATATATTCATAAACGGAGCGAAAATACTCCGAATCCGTCATATCCCGGAGCAGGCAGCGCCGGCACACAATCTTCTCCATCAGGAAACGGTGATCTCCATGACGGAGCAGGGCGGAATCGTGAAGGCAAGCGCGCCGTGCTCAACTGTTAGCTCATCAAAGTCCTGCACACGGACGTCGTCGGCATGGCCGAAATCATTGAAGCTGTCCATCGCACCGGTCAGAATCCGCGCACTCGCGGCCGATGCGGTCTTTCCGGTCAGCGTACAATCAATCGGATACGCCGTGTCCGCGGAAAGGTTCGCGAGGGTGATGTGTACGGTGCCTTGCGCATCTTCGGACGCGGAAACGCTGAGGTTCGGAATCCTGTTCG
>JBJEOO010000139.1:0-2643 GCA_051880755.1 Hominenteromicrobium sp. | reverse complement strand
GATCAGCGCAACATTCTGAAAGCATGCGTGAACCGCACGGAGATAATCCGCGCTGTACACCTTGTTGCACGCATAGCCATACAGGGTTTTTTCTTCCAGCGTGATCACATATTCACGCAGGTCGGACTGCCGGCCGAAAAAAAGATCGTCTTCGACACAGACCTTCCGAACATATTTGAGCTGATTGTTCGCGTTATAGTATTCCTCCAGCATGCCGAATACCGTAACTTCCGCCGGGTTCTTTGCGATTGCCGCCCGAACCGTACGGAGCAGATTTCCGTCAATCTCATCGTCCGAATCCATATAAAAGACGTACGAACCCCGGACAAGCGCAAGGCCGCGGTTCCGGGCATTGCTCAGCCCGCCGTTCGCTTCCAGATGCAGCACCCGGATCCGCCGGTCGGAAGCCGCCAGCTCATCACAAATGGCGCCGGAACGGTCCTTGGAGCAGTCATCCACCAGAATCAGCTCAAAATCCGGATCCGTCTGCTTCAGCACGCTGGCCACACTGTCCGCCAAATAGTTTTCAACGCCGTATACGGGCATAATAATGCTGAAAAACGGCTGATCTGCCATCCTTATCGACTCGCTTTCAATTCTGCAAATTTCTTGGTGTTTGACGCCTTGACCTTGGAGATATAGCAGCCTTCCTGATACACCAGCCACGTCCACCTCCACCGGATGGGCAGAAGCGCCAGCTTCATCATGACCGACCTCGGCTTTGCAATGCGGAGCGCCTCGCGGACACGCGGGCTGCCGATCATTTTCCGAATCTCCTGCTTTTTCTCTTTTGCGGAAAGCCTGCATCCGGCATTCGTCAGATTTTCCACACAGCCCACAACGCGTTCGATGTAGCGCCGCTGAATCATCTCCATGCTGTCCGCATCGGATACATTCCAGTACTGATACATCCGGAGCATCCAGTCATGCTCCTCCTCGCGTTTCTGGTACATATCGCTTCTGTATTTCGCCGTTTCGCTTTCCGCGCGCGCACGAATAAAATGATAGTAGCATTTTGAGGTAACCGCAACCTTTTCCACATCGCGCACGACGCTCAGGTTGAAGGGAAAATCATCCCAGAACGTCTGCGGAAATCTCAGGTTGTATTTCTGAATATACGCGGACAGATACAGCTTGTTCCACGGCGTATACAGCAGGTTGCAGTCAAAAAGCTTATACGCGTTTTCACGGAACGCCTGCTGCGACGGATAGACACAGTCCGGCTGGCTGCGCTTTTCGGAAACAAATTCCGTATCCGAATAAAACGTATCGATGTAAAAGCCGGAAACCACCAGCTCCGCGCTGCACTGTTCGGCCAGCCGGTACATGTCCTCGAGCATGGTTTCCTCCGCCCAGTCGTCCGAATCCATAAAATACATGTATTTGCCCTTCGCGCGGTCAATGGCCATGTTGCGCGCGCTGGGCGCGCCGCCGTTTTCCTTGTGGAACACCCGGATGCGGGCGTCCTTTTCCGCATATTGATCACAGATCACGCCGCTGCTGTCCTTGGTTCCGTCATCCACAATCAGGAATTCAAAATCCCGCAGCGTCTGCTTCTGAATACTTTCTATGGCTCTGCCGACATACTTTTCCACATTGTACACCGGCATAATTACACTGATTTTGATATTCTCCATGCCCAGCTAACCCTCACTCCGAAAATTCATGCGCAGCCGCATCCAGCGCGGCTTCAATGACCTTGTCCATATCATAATACGTATACCCGGCCAGTCTTCCGCCGAAGATTGTATCCGGTTCCTGTTCCGCCATGGCCTGATACTTCCGGTAAAGCGCCTGATTCTTTTCGTCGTTGACGGGATAATAAGCCTCCATCCCCTGCTCCCACACCGCGGGATATTCGCGCGTAATCACCGTTTTCTCCTGATTGCCGAATGCAAAATGCTTGTGCTCGATAATTCTGGTGTACGGCGTCTCGCGGTCCGTATAATTGACGACCGCAACGCCCTGATAATTCGGCATATCCAGAACCTCCGTCTCAAAACGCAGGCTTCTGTATTCCAACGCGCCGTGCCGGTAATCGAAATAAGAATCGATCGTTCCGGTATAGACGACCTTGTCCGCCATGCTCCGGTATGCCGCACGTTCGGAAAGATAGTCCACGCCCGTGCGCACCTCAATGCCTTCAAGCAGCTTTTCAACCAGCACCGTATATCCCTGCTCCGGGATACCCTGATAGCGGTCGTTGAAATAATTGTTGTCATAGGTATAGCGGACCGGCAGCCGCTTGATGATAAACGCGGGAAGCTCCGCGCACGGCCGTCCCCACTGCTTCTCCGTATAGCCCTGAATCAGCTTTGTGTAGATATCCGTGCCGACCAGGCGGATGGCCTGCTCCTCCAGATTTTTCGGCTCGCCCTGTGCGGCGCCTCTCTGCCTTTCAATAATCGCTCTGGCTTCCTCAGGCTTTGTAACGCCCCAAAGCCTGGAAAAGGTATTCATATTGAACGGCATATTATAGATTTCACCTTTATAATTCGCAATCGGCGAATTGGTGAAGCGGTTGAACTCGACAAACTGATTGACATAATCCCAGATTCTGCGGCTGCTTGTGTGGAAAATGTGTGCGCCGTATTTATGAACGGTCACACCCGCAATCTCCTCACAGTACACATTTCCGCCGAT
>JBJEOO010000138.1:0-2650 GCA_051880755.1 Hominenteromicrobium sp. | reverse complement strand
CACGGCAGATCGTAATTGTTCTTGATCTGCATCACCTTATCGCCCACACGGAAGGTGGTTCCGTTTACCGAAATCTGCGCTTTGTTTCCGGCTGCCGGATTGATCTCCTCGCGCAGACGGCGATTCAGCTCGATCGTGCCAAGCTCCCCTTTTCGTCCCGGACAGAGCACCTGAATATCCGTAACCGGCGAATAGCCGTAGCGATTCGGCAGCCGCGTAACGGCCAGCGAAAGAATCGTATCCGACACGGTGCGCGCATCATTGACCGGCATGAAAAAGAAGTCGTTGTCGCGCACGTTCAGCACCGGCATCTCACCGCTGACAATCCGGTGCGCGTTTGTCACGATCAGGCTTTCCATGGACTGCCGGAAAATTTCCCTGAGCTGCACGGTCGGAAATACGCCGGAAGCGATCAGATCCCCGATGACGTTGCCCGGCCCGACACTCGGGAGCTGGTCACTGTCGCCGACAAGAATCAGGCGGCAGCCGATCGGCAGCGCGCGCAGGACGCTTTCAAAAACATATGTATCCACCATGGAAAGCTCATCAATCACCAGTGCGTCGCATTCCAACGGATTGCGTTCATTGCGCTGAAAAACCGGGTTGTCATTCTCATCCCAATCCACCTGCAGAAGGCGGTGAATCGTCTTGGCCTCCACCCCGGTCAGCTCCGACATCCGCTTGGCCGCGCGCCCGGTCGGCGCAGCAAGGAACACCGTTTCGCCCTTCTCCATCAGAATGCGGATGATGGCGTTCAGCGTCGTTGTCTTTCCGGTGCCCGGGCCGCCGGTCAGGATCAGAAGACCCTTGTCAAGCGCCGCGCGGATGGCTTCCTTCTGCATCCCGGCATACCGGATGTTCTCCGCCTGCTCGATCTCCTCAATCTCGCGGTCAATTCCGACAATGGATTCGGGCGGATATTTCAGCATCATGCGGATGCGGTCCGCGCTGTACACCTCGCTGCGGTGCTGCTTCGGCAGGAAGATGAAATCGCGCCCGTCAAAATTTTCACACACCGCGTCAAAGCTCTGGCACAGCGACAGCAGCGCGCTCTGCGCATCCTCCAGCGGCACGCCGAGCATTTTGGCCGCCGCCGGACAGAGTTTATCCGCAGGCAGACAGGTGTGCCCGTTATTCAGATTATGCCGCAGAACATACAGAATGCCGGCTTTGACGCGTTCCGTGTTTGCGCGGTCATATTCCAGCGATTCCGCCAGCTTATCCGCCACGGTGAATTCCACGGCAATTTGCTCGCTGCACAGCCGGTACGGATCCTCCTGAATGCAGGCGACGGAATCGGCGCCGTACGTCTTCCAGACCTTGACAGCGTCCTCCGGGCGCACGCCGAAACCGCCGAGGAATGCCATCAGATCCCGGATTCCGTTGACGCGCTGCATTTCCTCCGAAATTTCCCGCGCTTTTTTCAGCGTAATCCCCTTGATGGTCGCCAAACGATCCGGGTCCTGCTCAATCACGCGGATGGCGTCGTCGCCGAAGGCCGCAATGATTTTGCCCGCGGTTGCGGGACCAATTCCTTTGACTGCACCGCTGGAAAGGTATTTCAGCATGGCGGAGGTCGATTCCGGACGCGAACGCTCAAAGGCCTCCGCTTTGAACTGCTGGCCGAAGGTTGCATGCGACGTCCAGGTACCGTACAAATGCAGCTTCTCCCCTACACTGATGTACGGAAAGGTTCCGACCACCGTGACAAGCTCCTCGCCGCAGTCGATTTCCAGCACGGTATACTGATTGCTGTCATTGTGGTAAACGATATTCTCCACACTGCCTTCCATTTCGAGCAGTTCCTTGATTTCCTTCGGCACAAACGCCCTTCCCTTCCGTCGGTCTTTCTTTCATTTATTATAGAACATTCTTTCGTGTTTGAAAAGCCCCATTTTCCGCAAACGGGTATTTTTGCGTCAGCTTCCGGATGATTGTATCAATCTCCGGATCCTCATTCGGGTTCAGACAGACTACACGGCACATCCCGTACAAATCCAGCCACTTCACGCGTTCCAGCACGCTGCGCACCACATATTCCGCCTCATCGGCGCTGCGGATCGTCGCGTATACGGTAAACGGCAGGGATTCCTGCATCAGCTTTGATCGCGTCATGCGCAGGCATATGCGTTTGACCGCAGCGACCAGCACACAGAGCGCAAGTGCAGAAAAGAGGGCAATCCAAATCGGTTCCATAAAAACACCTCCCGGGCCAGTATATGCCCGGGAGGTGTTTGGGGTTCTGTTTACAGCGCAGCCTTGAGCGCTTCCGTCTTATCGGTCTGTTCCCAGCGTACGCCAAGCTCTTCGCGGCCCATATGGCCGTAAGCGGCGAGCCGGCGGTAAATCGGCTTTCTCAGATCAAGCTCGCGGATGATCGCATTCGGACGCAGATCAAAGACCTTCTTGACAGCCTCCGCCAGCGCGGCGTCCTCCGCCTTGCCGGTACCGAAGGTATCGACCATAACGGAAACCGGATGCGCGACACCGATGGCGTATGCGAGCTGAACCTCGCATTTCTTTGCAAGGCCGGCCGCCACAATATTCTTCGCAACATAGCGCGCCGCATACGCTGCAGAACGGTCCACCTTGGTCGGATCCTTGCCGGAGAACGCGCCGCCGCCGTGACGGCCGACGCCGCCGTAGGTAT
>JBJEOO010000137.1:0-2658 GCA_051880755.1 Hominenteromicrobium sp. | reverse complement strand
AGAGCCTTCAGAAGCTCTTTGGAGCATGCCTGGACGCTGTGGCAGAGGCCGACGGTCTTGACGTTCGTATAGCGCTGCATATAGCCGGAAAGCATAGCCATCGGATTCGTATAGTTGAGGAACCAGGCGTCGGGGCAGACCTCCTCAATATCCCGGGCAAAATCCTCCAGCACCGGGATGGTGCGCAGCGCGCGCATAATGCCTCCGATGCCGAGCGTATCGGCAATCGTCTGGCGCAGACCGTACTTTTTGGGAATTTCAAAGTCAATGACGGTGCACGGCTCATAGAAGCCGACCTGAATTGCATTGACGACGAAATCCGCGCCGCGCAGTGCTTCCTTGCGGTTTTCAACGCCGCAGTAGGTTTTCAGTGCCGCCTTGCCGCCGTTCGTGTTTTTATTGATGGCGCTGAGGATGATATAGGATTCTTCAAGGCGTTCCGCATCAATGTCATACAGGGCGATTTCACTTTCGCAGAGCGCGGGTGTGCACATGCAGTCACCGAGCACATTGCGCGCAAAAACGGTGCTGCCGGCGCCCATAAATGTAATTTTCGGCATAGTTACAAACCTTCCTTTCCTGAAAAGCATATTTCGTGTGCTTTTTGACCGACAAAAAGCTCTGATCAATTTTCATTATACGGTCGGCGCCCGGCGCCCTGCAATGCGTTTTGTTTCAAAAAATTGTGATTTTGTTGTATTTTGGCGCAAGCTGTGCTATACTGATCCTGAAAGGGCGGGATGGGTATGAATACGATCAAGCACCGGGCGGAGAACCTCAATAACGGCGGATCCGTTACGGTCTATTACTGCGGTTATGAGAAATGCGAAAGCGGGCATTCCTGGGGCCCCGCGATGCGCAACCAGTATCTGCTGCACTATGTGATTTCCGGAAAAGGGGAGTATTCGGTCGGCGGCGAGACCTACAGCCTGCATCCGAGCGAGTGCTTTCTGATCCGTCCCGGCGAGCGCACCTTTTATGCCGCCGATAAGGAGGACCCATGGGAATACATGTGGGTGGCGTTTGACGGCTTTGACGTGCTGGAAATCCTGCGCCGTACGGGGCTTGTAAACCGGTATGTTGCCGCGGTGGAAAACGGCGGCGAATTCGTACGCTACCTGCGCGAGATGATCGACGAATTCAGTCAGGGCGGCCTGTTCAAGGTGATGAGCTGCTTTTACGGCGCCATGTCCGTGCTGGAGCAGTCGGCGCATGGCGGCGCATATACGCGCGAGCACGAGTATGTCAACAAGGCCATCGGCTATATCAAGAGCAATTACGGCTATCCGATCCAGATCAGCGATCTGGCCCGGCATATCGGTATAGACCGCACATACCTGTACCGCATTTTTTCGGCTTCGGAGAATATGTCGCCGAAACAGTATCTGATGCAGGTGCGCATCAATGCGGCCAAAAAGATGCTGCTTGCGGGAACCTACAGCGTGGGTGAGACGGCGCTTTCCTGCGGCTTTGCGGATTCCGCATCGTTCTGCGGGCGCTTCAAGCGCTGTACCGGCATGACGCCCAAGGAATTCATGGCAGACAGTCAAAAACGCCGCACGGAATCATAAACCGTGCGGCGTTTGCCATACTCTGTTACCGGCTGAATTCGGAAAGCTCCAGACCTTTGTTGTGCTCAAGCGCCCAGCGGATGCTCCATTCGTTTGAGAAGAGCAGCAGATAGCGCCCGCGGATATCCTGCACCTTTTTGGTGTCAGAGGTCAGGTTCAGCTTTTTCAGATCAACATCCGGCGTGTCAATCCAGCGAATATAGGAATAGGGAAGGTTTTCCATGCGGATCTCGACGTTGTATTCGCTTTCCATGCGGTACTTGAACACGTCGAACTGCAGCGTGCCGACCACGCCGACAATCACTTCCTCCATACCGGAGGCGATTTCCTGAAAAATCTGAATGGCGCCCTCCTGCGCAATCTGCGTTGTACCCTTGACGAACTGCTTGCGCTTCATGGTGTCCTTTTGCTGAACGCGGCAGAAATATTCCGGCGCGAAAGTCGGGATGCCCTCGAATTTCACCTTCTTGCCGGTGCAGATGGTATCGCCGATGGAGAAGATGCCGGGGTCGAAAACGCCGATAATATCGCCGGCATACGCTTCATCGATGATTTCGCGGCTCTGCGCCATCATCTGCTGCGGCTGGGAAAGCTTCAGCTTGCGCCCGCCCTGCACATGCGTAACCTCCATGCCCTTTTCAAAGCGGCCGCTGCAGATGCGCATAAAGGCGATGCGGTCGCGGTGCGCCTTGTTCATATTCGCCTGAATCTTAAAAACAAACGCCGAAAAGTCCTTGCTGAAGGGATCGACAACGCCGTCCGCCGTCTGGCGCGGAAGCGGCGCGGTTGTCATGCGCAGAAAGCTCTCGAGAAACGGTTCGACGCCGAAATTCGTGAGGGCGGAGCCGAAGAACACGGGGGAAAGCTTTCCGTGCCGGACCTTCTCGAGGTCAAATTCATAGCCGGCGCCGTCGAGCAGCTCCACGTCGTCGCGCAGGGTCTGATACAGGTTTTCGCCGAGCAGCCCTTCCAGAGCGGTGTCGTTCAGATCAATCTCATGCGCTTTAACCTCGTGCTGGCCGCGCAGCTCCTTGTCGCCTTCAAAGGCGATGATCTCGGATTTCTCGCGGTCATAGACGCCCTTGAA
>JBJEOO010000136.1:0-2681 GCA_051880755.1 Hominenteromicrobium sp. | reverse complement strand
TTTCCTTTTCGCTCAACAGGGATTCCGCGCTGCCGATGCTCGGCGTGCGGCTGCCCGTGCTGCGGAAGATGGCGGCCAAAATCGCGCGGGAGGACGCGCGCGGCTTTCTCGGCGCGTGCGATTTTTCAAGCATCGAAATGACGATGCTCTATGCGTACGTCCTCGGGCGTGCACGCGGGGAGATCGGCGAGCTGCTCGCGTATTTCGACCGCGCCGTGCCGCACATCGACAACTGGTCGAACTGTGACACACTCTGCCAGTCGTTCAAACAGGCGGAGCAGTATCCTGCGGAAACGTGGGATTTCCTGATGCGCTATCGCACGTCCGAAGAGCCGTTTACGCTGCGCGTGCTTGTGGTCACGCTGATGTGCCATTTCCTCACCGACGATTACATCGACCGCGTGCTCGATATTCTGAACACAACGCGCTGCGGCGCGTACTACTACAAAATGGGCGCGGCGTGGGCGGTTGCCACCGCGATGGCGAAGTACCGCGATAAGACGCTCGCGTTTCTCAATACCTGTTCGCTGGACGACTGGACATACAACAAGGCCATTCAGAAAATGCTCGAATCCTACCGCGTTTCGGACGCGGATAAAGCACTTTTGCGGACGATGAAAAGAAAGGGTGCGCGGACACGATGAGGAAAAACGAAGCTGTCGTTCTGAGACCGAAGCGGTTTGAGCTGCTGCTTCTGTGGATTGCGCTGCCGTGGCTGATGGCGGCAGGGATGTGCTTGCTGAGTCCCGGTTTCTTCTGGGCGGACAACAGAGCGAAGCTGTTTATGCTGCTTATTCTGCTGCTGTTTAACGTGTTTTCGCTCCGGGCTTTCTTCGGCGCGAAGATTTGCCTTGAGCCGGATGGAAAGATTCTTTACCGGGAGCTGCGCATGGTGCGCTCAGACAAGGTTGAGGCCGACCCGGCCGAGCAGTTCCATGCGGACAGAGAAAGCCCGTTCCGGCAAATGATCCACAAAAGCGGGCGAAAGGGCGTTACGATGAAAGCCGTTCAGGCGGAATTTTACGCGCAGGATATCCGAAAGTTCGGCTATACGCAGGAGCTGTTTCCGGACCGCACCTATTTGCCATGGAGCCGGGCGGATTCCAAACGGTGGCTGACCTTTGAACGCGCCGGTATGCCGCTTTTGGACTGCCGGCTGACCGGTTTCAGAAAGAAACAGGTCGAAATGCTGCTGGATTTTATCCGCCGGCATAACCCGAGGGCGGAGTGGATAGAAAAGTAAAAGACTGAAGGGCTGCGGCTCTTCAGTCTTTTCACATTTGCTGCGTTTATCGGTTGAAAAATTCCGCAATGCCGGCTGTGCCGGACAGTGCCTGTTCATCTTCGCATGCGGGTCTCTGGTTCGTATTATGGCTGCAAACCGGCGGATGAATCTCCGTACAGTTCATGTGGTGCAGAAGTGTACATGCCGTTTCAAACGGTTTCTCCATGCTGCCGTCGCCGCCGCCTGTAAGCATAACCGCGCCGCGCTTTGATTTGGCGATTGCTTTTTCCCCGCGGAAAAAATATGCGCAGAAATAGGTCTGCAGGCGGCTGCCCAAATCCAGCAGTCTGCCCGTCAGCTCCGAAAAATAGATTGGCGACGCAATGAGAATGTTGTCGCACGCCTCAATATAGCCGTAGATTTTCTGCATTTCGTCCGGTATGGCGCACCCCGGCTGTTTCCGGCAGCGGCGGCAATCTACGCACGGCGAAACATCGCAGGTGGAGGCGTTCACAATTTTATATTCACCCGTCAGCTTTTCCGTGACCAAACGGATAAGCTGTACGGTGTCTCCGTTCTTTCTCGGCGATCCATTCAAAATCAACGTTTTCAACTGTGTTTTTCTTCTTTCTAAGGAAAACAAACCGCCTGTCCCAAGGCGGTCTGTTTTCGTCTATCGGTATTTCTTTTCGAGCGCGAGCAGGGCTTCCTTCATCGCAAGCCCCGCGGCAAAGCCGACAAGCGCGCCGTCGGCGCCGATCACGCGGTGGCACGGCGTGAAGATGAGGAGCGGGTTGCGGTTGTTCGCGCCGCCCACGGCGCGCGCGGCCTTCGGCTTGCCAATCGCCGCGGCGATCTCCCCATAACTGCGCGTTTCGCCGTAGGGGATCGCGCGCAGAGCAGCCCAGACGGCCTTTTGAAACATCGTGCCCTGCGGATTCAGCGGTACGGAAAAGGTCTTCCGCACGCCCGCGAAATACGCCGTCAGCTCCGCGGATGCGGTCCGGAGCAGCGGCGATTCCTCCGGCGTTTCGGGCAGGGGACGGCTTGCGGCGTGCGTCAGTGCGCCGTCGGTTTCCTCCAGCCAGAGCGGTCCGACAGCCGTTTCATAACGGCGGCAGAATCGCACGGTTTACGGCAGGCGATGGCCCGCGGCGAGATACAGCTCGTACCACTCCTCACGCGTGAGCGTGATTTCGGCTGCCTTGGCGCACTCCACAAGACGCTTCGGGTTGATTGTGCCGGTGACGGCCTGCATGTTCGCCGGGTGGCGCAGGATCCACGCGAGCGCAATCGTCGTATTCGTGACGCCGTGGCGCCCGGCGATCTCGTCCAGCTTGCGGTTCAGCTCGGGGTATTTTTCGCTGCCGATGAAAACGCCCTCGAAGAAGCCGTACTGGAACGGCGACCAGGTCTGAATGGTGATGTCGTGGAGACGGCAGTAATTCAGCACGCC
>JBJEOO010000135.1:0-11861 GCA_051880755.1 Hominenteromicrobium sp. | reverse complement strand
TGAATAAAATAAAAAGGCGGGGACGATCCGGAAAGGCTCGTCCCCGCTGCTGTGTATTCGGATGTTGAATCGGTTTACCAGCCGAGCGACTTGAGGTACTCGCGGCTGAGCTTCACGGCGTCGAGCGGCGCGCGCTCGTAGGCCTGATCCTGCTCAACGACAACCCACTTCGCGCCGGCTTCGACGGAAGCCTCCAGCACGGGCGGAATGTCCTGCATGCCGTAGCCGACCGGGCGGAACTCGAACTTGCCGGTTTCTTCCTTCTTCTCGGTTTCGATGCCGATCAGTTCGTACATGTTCGCCGGCTTGCCTTCCTTGTAGAAGTCCTTGAGGTGGACGACCGGTGCGCGGCCGGTGTACTTTCTGATGTAGTCGACCGGCTCTTCACCCGCGACCTTGACCCAGCAGATATCCAGCTCGGTCTGAAGCAGAGAGGCCGGGATCTCGGTGTAGATGTAATCGAGCGCGTACTGGCCGTTCGGCATCTTGACGAACTCGAAGTCGTGGTTGTGGTAGAGCAGCGTGATGCCGGCCTTATTGCAGGCCTCGCCGATCTTCTTGAAGATTTCAATGTTTCCGAGGAACTTCTCGGTGCCCGGGCGATCCTCCTCCATCAGGTACGGAATCGCGATGTACTGCATACCGATTTCCTTGTACTGAGCGACCGTGCCCTCGATGTCGGCGGCAAGCTCCTGAAACGGAACGTGCGCGGAAAGGGGAACAAGGCCGACCTCGTCGAGAATTGCCTTGATCTCGGCGGGCTGCATGCCGTACAGACCGGCCAGCTCCACGCCGTCATAACCCATTTCCTTGAGCTTCTGCATGGTGCCCTTGAAATCGCGTGCTGCATCGTCGCGGACGGAATAAACCTGTACCGCTACGGGTAAAGTTTTCATGGTGAACTCCTCCAGTGTTTTTGATTTGTTTTCATTATACAGGAAAACCCGTAAAAAATCAATCGGTAATCCGGATTTGCGGGCCGCGCAGGCTCACCGGGCGGATCCGCTGCGCGTTTTCTTCCGGCGGTGGAACAGGCTGTTGTCGTCCGCAGCCTTTTCGGCCACGAATGCTTCGTCCCGGAATTCCTCCAGCCGCACGGCATAGGCCTCGTCCGCCTCTTTTTCAAAGGCGACCGGCGTGCCGCCCGCACCGATCAGCTCCAGCAGATACCGTGTAAACGGCGGGTTCTGCACGAGGAGCGGCCCGAGCAGGTAGGTGCCGAAAAAGTTGTGGACACGGATGCCCTCCACCGAAGCCTCCCGGTTCAGGCCCACGCCCTTGACCACCTTGAACAGGCCCGTCGATTCATCGGGCGTGTACGCCATGGAAAACTGCGACTTTATGCCCATGACAGCCTTGCCGTCAAATTCACCGAGGAAAGCGCTGTTGTGCCGGTCCTGCCGGTCGCGCTGCGCGTAAAGGCGGAAAAGGCCCAGACCTTCGATGCGGCTGCCGTCCTCGTTTTCGATGTAATCCCCGAAAATCTCGAACGCGTTGCCGGTGCACAGAAAAACGGTTCCGCGCTCGATCTCACGCCGGATGCTGTCCCGGACGGGCTTCAGCTTTTGGATGATCCGCTCCTGCGTCTGCTCGGTCATGGCGCCGAGATAGACGAGATCCATCTTCTCATGGATGAAGCGCACGTCGCCGTAGAGGGGCGTGGCGCAGAATTCCGCCTCGGGCAGCGTTTTTTTCAGATAACGGATATTGCCCTGATCACCGAACAGGTTGCAGATTTCCGGAAACAGAATTTCAATTTTCATAATCAATCCTCCGCAGGCGCTTCATTTTTGGCCCAAGCAGAATTCAGAATGTTCTCGCGTATTTCTTCTGAAAGCGAAATGGAATGAATCTCATACAGAATAAAGACCGTATCGGCCCGCGCATCCAGAACGGAAACGGCGTCGCGCCCGTTGCGCATGTGTGTGATGCGGCTTTCGGGAATATCCGCCAGAAGCGCGCGCAGATAGGTGTCGCAGTGCCGCGCGCCGGCGAGCATGAGCTGCACGACGCTGTCGTCATTCAGAAACTCGAAATCGGTGTCATACAGCCAGGCCTTGCTTTCCACGGTGTGTGCGGCGTCGTGGCGGTCATCCAGCAGAAGGAGAACGGATTTCCGGCCTGGTGCGTTGCGCACGTTTTCAAAGGCGCGCGAGCAGGCGATGGGATTCTGCGCCTTGGCAAGGTGCAGAATAACCTTCTTGCCGTTGGGCGCCGTGGTTTCCATATACCGGGTCTCGCTGATATGCAGGGTCTGCAGCGGCGTGCGGATCTGCTCCGGCGACAGGCCGAATTCCAGCAGTCCCGCAATGACGGCGAGCGTGTTGTAAATGTTGATTGTGCTGCTGTTCGGCAGGGTATAGGTTTCCTGTGCTCCGCCGTGCTTCACCGCCATGGTCATGGCGTCCAGGTCGATGTCCGTGGCCAGATAATCCGCCTGCGGCGAACGGTAGCCGCAGTTCTCGCAGTGCGCGCGGCCGATATGGTGGTAGCGCACGACGTCGCGGGTCAGCGGGCCGAGGCACTTCGGGCACACCGGCGCGTCGTTCACCAGGTTCTCGCAGACCGTCTTGTCCGTCTCAAGATGATCGATGCTGAAATACACGCGGTCGTTTTCGGGGCAGATCGAGCTGCACAGCGGGTCGTCACCGTTCAGAACGAGCTTTGTGCCCTTCGGAATCTCGCTGTTGAGAATGCTGAGGATGAATTCCGCGTGCGCGTTGCGCTTGCAGGAATCCCGGAAAATGTTGGTGCAGATCAGAATGTCGGGCTGCAGATACGGGTAGAGCTTCGGCGCGGAACGCTCGTCCAGCTCAAGAACGGCAAGCTCCTGCTTCGGGCGGCCGAGAAAGTCGCTGTTTGCAATGAGCGCGGAAGCGATGCCGGTGTTGACGTTGGAGCCGGCGCGGTTGCAGAAGAACGGGATGTTGTTCTGCGTCAGAATATCCTCCAGCATGTTGGCGACGGTCGTTTTGCCGTTTGTGCCCGTGATGCCGATGATTTTTTTCGGCTTTGTGATGCGGCCGATGAAGTCCGGACACAGAATGATGGCCCAGGAGCCGGGCATGGAGGTGCCCTTGCGGCCGATGAGCTTCAGCACCAGAGCCGTGCACTTGGCAAAGAACAGGGCAAAATAGAAACGAAGTGTTTTTCTCAAGGAAAATCCCCTCACTCTCAGATAAAAGCATGTGCAAAACAAAAAATAGTATAACAGGAAAAGCGGGAATAGTCAATACTCGCACCGCCCCGGCCCCGGTCGGGCGGCGGAGCGGAATATGAAAGAAACGGATGGATTTTTCCGCCTGAGTATGGTACAATCAAGACACGGACCGCACCGGCCGCAAGAAAAGGAGAGGAGCATCAGCATGCCGGTTTTACACAATATCCCGCCCGTCTTTGATGAAAACAGCCGCATTCTGATTCTCGGCTCGTTTCCTTCCGTCAAATCGCGCGAGGGCGAATTTTTCTACCACCATCCGCAGAACCGCTTCTGGCGCGTTCTCGCGGCCGTGTACGGCTGTGAAGCGCCGGCGTCCGTTGAGGAAAAGCGCGCGTTCCTGCTCCGGCACGGCGCCGCGCTGTGGGATGTGATCGCCTCGTGTGAAATCACCGGCTCGTCGGACGCCAGCATCCGAAATGCCGTGCCGAACGATGTGAGCCGCATCCTGCGGGCGGCGGATATCCAGCATGTCTACACAAACGGCCAGACCGCGCACCGGCTGTACCGGCAGTATCTGGCAGACGGCGTCCGGCTTCCGGAAACGGCGCTGCCGTCCACCAGCCCGGCAAACGCCGCATGGAGTCTGGAACGGCTTGCCGGGACCTGGCGCGTGATTCTGCCGGAAAACGAACGATAAAGAGGGGGAAATACCGATGACAAACGAAGAAATGATGGCGTATATTTTGGACAGCGTGCCGTACCGCATCGTGTTCGTCGATACCGACCACATCATCCGCTACATGAACCGCGAGGCGCGGTATCACTATTATACCGTGCGCGGCTATGACAACCTGATCGGCAAGTCGATTTTCGAGTGCCATTCCGAAAAGTCGAAGGAAATGCTGATCGCGGCAGTGGAAAAGCTGAAGAACCACGGGAACGAGATTTATCTGGGCGTCAGCGTGTACAACGAGCGCAAGTACATCAACCCCGTGCGCGACGAAAACGGCAAGCTGATCGGCTACTTCGAGCGTTTTGAGCGAAATATCCAAAAATAACCCGCATTTGAATTGACAAACTGCCGGTGAAATGATACGATAAGAAAAAGTGAAAAGAACCGTTTCAGATAGAGGCGCGTTCGGACAGGAGTAGGGCGAATCATGCCGCGGCAGGCACGCCTGAAAGGGTCGGACGCCGAAGCGCGGTACCCGTGCCGAAGGATACCGAAGCTGGGCGCATGCAGAATATGGATGCGACTGTCTGCCCGCAGGGGTATGTTGAGCTGTCAGAACGAGTGAAAAAGGGAAACCGTTTTCTGCGTTCGGCGGAAGGCGGTTTTTTTGACGCAAATTTTTTGTTTCAGGAGAGGGAATATGGGTACAGGAAAAACACGCAGAATCGTCTGGCTCACGGTGGTCATCGCCGTGTGCGTCGGGCTGATTCTGACCTTCACACTCGGCGCCGGAGCATTCGGCGCAGCAAACGAAGCGGACCCCGAAGCATGGGCGTACATCGACGGCTATTCGGAAAACGTCGAGGCCGATCCCGCGTTCGACGCCAGTCTGGACGCGGCGCTCAACGACGTGCGCGGAGAGATTCACGTCTATGCAACATGGCTTGCGCTGCTGCCGCCGGTCATTGCGATCGCGCTGGCGCTCATCACGAAAGAGGTGTACTCCTCGCTTTTCATCGGCATCCTGTCCGGTGCGCTGCTGTATGCGAACTTCAGCTTTACCGGCACCATCGACCACCTGTTTGTGGACGGCTTCATCGCCTCCATTGCGGATTCGTACAACATCGGCATCCTGCTGTTTCTCGTCGTGCTCGGCGCCATCGTCGTCCTGATGAACCGCGCGGGCGGCTCGGCCGCGTTCGGCAGGTGGGCGGCAAAGCACATCCGCTCCCGCGTCGGCGCGCAGCTTGCGACGATTCTTCTGGGCTGCCTGATCTTTGTCGACGATTATTTCAACTGCCTGACGGTCGGCAGCGTCATGCGTCCGGTCACGGATAAATTCAAGGTATCGCGCGCGAAGCTCGCGTACCTCATCGATTCCACCGCCGCGCCGATCTGCATCATTGCGCCGGTCTCCTCATGGGCGGCGGCGGTCGCGGGCTTTGTGCCGGAGGGACAGAGCGGCTTTGCGCTCTTTATCCGCGCGATTCCGTTCAATTTCTACGCGCTGTTCACGATTCTCGCCATGGTGCTGATCGCGGTCCTGAAGATCGATTTCGGCCCGATGAAGCGCCATGAGGAAAACGCGCTTCAGGGTGATTTGTTCTCGAGCGCCGACGCCGAGTCGTTCCGGAGCCTTGAAACCGGGGAGGACGGCGGCAGGGGCAGCGTGTGGGATCTCGTCGCGCCGGTCGCGGTGCTGATCGCCGCCTGCATCCTCGGCCTCATCTATTCCGGCGGCTTCTTCACGCCGGGCGCGGAAGGTTACGGCTCCTTCATCGTCGCGTTCTCGGCGGCAGATGCCTCTCAGGGTCTTGTATACGGCTCCTTTGCCGGCCTGATTTTCGCCATTGCGTATTTCATGCTGCGCGGCGTGCTCACCTTCAAGCAGTGCATGGAAGCCATTCCCGAGGGCTTCAAGGCGATGGTGCCCGCCATCATGATTCTTTCCTGCGCGTGGACGCTCAAGACCATGACGGACAGCCTCGGCGCGAAGATCTTCATTGCGGAGTTCGTGCGCAATTACGCGGGCGCGTTCATCACCTTCCTGCCGGCCGTCGTGTTCCTGATCGCCATCGGTCTTTCCTTCTCGACGGGCACCTCCTGGGGCACGTTCGGCATTCTGATTCCGATTGTCCTCGCGGTTTTCGGTGCGGGCGCGCTCGATATGCAGATCTGCGTGATCTCGATTTCCGCCTGCATGGCCGGCGCGGTCTGCGGCGACCACTGCTCGCCCATCTCCGATACCACAATCATGGCTTCCGCCGGCTCGCAGTCCAACCACATCAACCACGTTTCCACCCAGCTTCCGTATGCGCTGACGGTGGCGGCGGTATCGTTCGCCGCGTATATTCTGGCCGGCTTTGTGCAGAGCGCGTGGATTGTCCTGCCCGTCGGCGCCGTGCTGATGGCGGCCGTGCTGCTCGGCATCCGCGCGGTCATGAAAAAGCGCGCTTGACAACGGCGCAGACCGGTGGTATAGTAAATTCAATCTCACTGCAGAAAGGGGAAATGTTTTATGACAAACGCATTGGAGGCCGTCAAAAACTGAACCGAGCAATTTTCTGCGTAAAGTGAACCGGGTGTAAAAGAGGGACGCTTTAGGCGTCCCTTTTTGCACCCTTTTTTGCACGGAAAACAGGCCGGACAACCGAATTCGGAAAGGATGATGTTTTATGCGATATACACGGACCGCCATAAACCGAATGACTGAAGAAAGAAGGAATCCGCTTGAATTTACTGAACGATTACGGATATAGAGAAACCGAGAATTTTGCGCCGTATACCGCGGCGCGGGTCACGGAGGAGCACCGGGCGCGCTATGCGCTCATCGGCGAACAGGGGCCGTTTTACGGGCGGCTCAAAAGCGCGGCCTATTTCGGGGACGGCGGCGCGGAGCTTTTCCCCACGGTCGGCGATTTCGTCCTCGTCGAGTTCAACCCCGCGGGCGACAGCCGCATTGTGCGTACGCTGCCCCGCCGCTCCGTTTTTGAGCGGCCGGATCCGTCCTACGGGCGCGCGCGTCCGCAGGCCGTGGCCGCAAATTTTGATTACGTTTTCATCGTGCAGTCGCTGAACCGCGACTTCAACGTGAAGAAGCTCGCGCGCTATCTGACGCTGACATGGCAGAGCGGCGCGCAGCCGGTCGTCGTGCTCACCAAGCTCGATCTGCACGAGCCGGGCAGCGCGGAAGCCATCGCCGCCGCCGAACGCGAGGCCTTCGGCGCGCCGGTCTGCGCGGTCAGCTCAAAGACCGGCGAGAATCTCGAAAGCCTGCGCCCGTTCCTGCAGCCGGGCAAAACCGCTGCGCTGCTCGGCTCCTCCGGCGCGGGCAAATCCAGCCTTGTCAACGCGCTCGCGGGCGAAAGCGTCATGGAGACCGGCGCCGTGCGGGAGAGCGACGCGCGCGGCCGCCACACGACGACGCACCGGGCGCTTCTGCGCCTGCCCGGCGGCGCGCTGATCATCGATACGCCCGGCATGCGCGAGCTGGGCATGTGGGATGTGACGCAGGGGCTGGGCAGCGCCTTCAGAGACGTAGCCGATTTCGCGGCGCAGTGCCGGTTTACCGACTGCAGGCACGGCCGTGAGCCGGGCTGCGCCGTCCGCGCGGCGATTGAACGCGGCGAGCTGCCGGCCGAACGGCTTGTGCAGTACAAAAAGCTGAGAAACGAGGCGCGCTTCAGCGATGATCCCGCGCGCTACCGCCGCGAGCGGAGCGAGGAGGCCAAAAAGCGCGCCCGCCGAAACCGGAAGTAGCGGCAATTTCCGCCGGACAATCACCGCCCCGCGCAAAATGCAATATACTGCATTTAGGGGGTCGTGTGAGAAATGAACGAAATTGTTTTCATGGCGCTGATCGCGACGCTCGGAACATGGTCCGTTACGGCTCTGGGGGCCGCGACGGTCGTGTTTTTCCGGTCGCCCAATCCGAAAGCGCTGAATCTGATGCTCGGCTTTGCGGCGGGCGTGATGATCGCCGCAAGCTTCTGGTCACTGCTGCAGCCCGCCATTGAGCGCGCCGAAGCGGCGGGAAACGCGCCGGCCTGGCTCGTCGCAACGCTCGGCTTTCTGAGCGGCGCGCTGTTCATGTGGGGCTCGGATAAGTGCGTGTCGCGCGCACAGCGCCGCGCAGACGGCACGCAGAGCCGGCCGAACGAACGGCTGAACCGCATCATCCTGCTGGTGCTCTCCATCACGCTCCACAATATCCCGGAGGGGCTCGCGGTCGGCGTGGCGTTCGGCACGCTGCAGAACGGCGAATACACCATGGAAGGCCTGATGGGCGCGGTCACCATCGCCATCGGCATCGGCCTGCAGAATTTTCCGGAGGGCGCGGCCGTTTCGCTGCCGCTGCGGCGGGAGGGCTGTTCCAGAAGAAAAAGCTTCCTGCTGGGGCAGGCCTCCGGGCTGGTGGAGCCGGCGGCGGGCGTCGTCGGCGCGCTGCTTGTCGTGCGCATGCAGGCCATTCTGCCGTATGCGCTCGCGTTTGCCGCGGGCGCCATGGTTCTCGTCGCGGTGCACGAGCTGATCCCGGAATGCCAGCGCAACCAGAAGGCGCAGCCGTATGCCGCCACGATGGGCATCGTCGCGGGCTTTGCGGTGATGATGCTGCTCGACGTCATGCTGGGCTGAAACAGAAAAACGTCCGGACCGTTCCGATTTCTCGGAGCCGTCCGGACGCTGTTTTTTGTATGAATTTACGCCTCAACAGGCTGTGGTTCGGCGGGCTGCTCCTCAACGGGCTTCTGGAGCAGCTTCTGCCACCGGCCGCTGTAATAGTACACCAGAAGCGGGATGATGCCGAGGATGTAGCCGATCGGCGCGGCGTACCAGATGCCTACATAGTCCAGCCAGATGGGCAGCAGCAGCGAGAAGCCGATTTTGCTGCCCAGCTCCACAATGGAAGAAACCATCGAGATGCTGACCTTGCCCATGCCCTTCAGGGTGCTGTTGTAGAGCCAGATCAGGCCGAGGAACGGGAAGAACCACGCCTGAATGCGGATAAAGCTGAGCGAAGCCTCAATGACCGCGGTTTCCTCCGCCTTGACATAGAGGGAGACGAGCGGCTCGGCGAAAATCAGCACGAGCACGCCGGAGAAAATCGCCAGGCCGCTGACGAGCAGCGCGATCTGCCGCACGCCGAGCTTGATGCGGTCCGCGCGCCGCGCGCCGAAATTCTGCCCGACATAAACCGAGAAGCCGAAGGAGAAATTGCTGAAGAGCATCACCGCGAGGTTCTGCACGTTGCTGCCCACGGTGTATGCCGCCACGACGGTCGCGCCGAAGCCGTTGATCACACGCGTGATGACCATCATGCCCACGGAAAGCAGCAGACTCTGCAGCGCCATCTGCGCGCCCATGCCGAAGATCTGGCCGAGCACCTTCATGTCCGGCTTCAGGTCGGCCTTGGTGAGCGCCAGCTCCGGGTGCTTTTTGAACATCACCACGGTGCAGATCGCGGCGGAGACGCCCTGCGCGGTCACGGTTGCCACCGCGACGCCCGCCACGCCCATGTTCAGCACCAGCACGCTGATGAGGTCGAGGATGACGTTCAGCACCGAGCAGAGAATCAGGAAAATCAGCGGCGTTTTGCTGTCGCCGAGCGCGCGCAGGATGGACGCCACCGCATTGTAGGCGAACTGTGCGATGCCCAGGCCGCAGACGAGCTGTATGTACAGAACCGACATGTCGATGATGTCATCCGGGGTGTTCAGGAGCAGCATCAGCGGGCGCGCCGCGAAAACGCCGCACAGGCCGAGCACCACGCCGAGCAGCAGCGTCAGGTATCCGGCGCTGACCACGCCGGTGCGGATTTTTTTCACACTGCCCGCACCGACAAACTGCGAAAGCACCACGGAGACCGCGCTGGTCACGCCCGTCGCGAGCATGAGGATCATTGTGGTGGTGGAAAGCGTTGCGCCGATGGCGGCAAGCGCCCCGGAGCCGACGTACCGCCCGAGCACGGCGGAGTCCACCATCGAATAGAGCGATTGGAACACGCTGCCGACCAGCATCGGAAGCGCGAAGCGCAGCATCAGCGAAATGGGGCTGCCTTGTGTCATGTCCAGAGTGTCCGATTTCTTTGCCATAGTTAGTCCTCCCAAAATGTAAACATAAAGAAAAATATAAATGTTTGCATAAATTAAGGGAATGTATGATACAGGGGAATTTATGCAGAAAAACAGCGTGTGCCGCAGAGAATGCAGCTCACGCTTTAAGTGTAACACACAGAAGATGTATAGACAATTGATGATTCCGACAAATTTAAGGGCGCGGAAATTTGTGCAGATTTTCTAAATCCCGCCGGAAATCACGGTGTATTGAAACGCTTCGTACAGAAGCCGCGTGTTTTCGTCGATTTCCTCGGGCAGCAGCGCGCGGGCCACCAGAATTTCGTCATGCGTGTCGTTGTCCGTGCGGCGCAGCACGGCGTAATCGCCGTCAATGCGGGCAACGATGTATTCATACGGTCCCATCAGGCTTCCTCCCGGCTTTCCCGAACCAGCGACGCGGCGTGCTCCCGCGCGCGTTCGTAGTCCTCGTTTTCAATCAGATACGGTTTTGTAAAGCGTTTGGCCGCCGGATTCTCCGGCTCAACCGCACGTTCCATCAGCAGCACGCCGTCCTGCTCCGAAACGCGCCGAAAGCCCATCTTCTCGTGAAAGGCAACGGCCGCGTTGTTCGGCAGGTTGATGTGCGCCGTCACGCGGCGGTAATTCGCGTGGTGCATGATGGCGAGCATCAGGTCATACAGCGAGGTGCCCACGCCCCGGCGCAGGTATTTGGGCGAAACATAAAGCTGAATGTCCGCGGTGAACAGGTCGCCCTTTTCCACGCCGCGCTCCGTCAGAAGGCAGAAGCCCGCCGTCGCGCTGTCAATCTCCGTCATGATCCACCCGCGCCCGTAGGTGTATTGGTCGATGCGCCGGATATACTCCGCGAGCGCGGGCGCGGTTTTCTCCGGCGCGCAGTTCGTGTTTTCCACATACGGCGCGTAAATCTTGAGCATGGACGGTGCGTCCCACTCGTTGATTCTTCTGACTGCAACTCTCATAGTGTGTAACTCATTTCCCCTGAATTTCTTCGTACCGCGGGATGGAGGGCGAGGCGCCGGGTCTGGAAACGGCGATGGCCGAGGCCTTCGCGGCAAGACGCAGCGCGTCCTGCGGGGCCAGACCGTCCAGTATGCCGCGGATCAGATAGCCGGTGAACGTGTCGCCCGCGGCGGTCGTGTCCACCGCCTGAACGGTTTCCGCCGGGCAGAAAGCGCGCAGATCGCCGCGCGCGTACCATGCGCCCGCGCTGCCGAGCGTCAGCACCGTGGCGGCATCCGGATACCGCGCGGTCATGCGGTTCAGCATTTCCTCCGGCTCTTTCGTGCCGGTGAGCTGCTCGCCTTCAACCTCGTTGACGAGAAAGACGGAGACGGCGGAAAGGTCGCACGCAAGCGCGCCCGCGTCCATCGGAGAGGGGTTGAACCAGATCTCCATGCCGATTTCCCGTGCGCGGCGGATGATGTGCGGCAGGGCGCTGATCTCGTTCTGCACCAGAAGCAGGTCGCCCGCCGAAAAATGCGCCAGCACGCCGTCGGCGTATTCCTCCGTCACCGCGCGGTTCGAGCCGCCGAAAAGCAGAATGGCGTTCTGCGCGCCGCTGTCCACCTGGATAACCGTGTGGCCGCTCTTCATATCAAACTGCCCGACAAAGCGCGTGTCGATGCCGTCCTTTTGGAGTGTCTCCAGCAGAAAGCCGCCGTCCGTGCCGACCAATCCGGCATGGAAAACCGAAAGCCCGGCGCGCGCCAGCGCGATGGACTGGTTCAGCCCCTTGCCGCCGGGAAAAACCTGCATGCGGCTGCTCGAGATTGTCTCGCCGCCGCGCACAATGTGGTCGACCGTATAGACATAGTCCGCGTTGAGCGAACCGAAATTCAGAATTTTTTTCATTACCGCCCGCGCTCCTTCCCAATCTCGAAAGATATTTCGAGTATATCACGTCCGCGCCGTGCCGTCAAGAAAAGCAGGA
>JBJEOO010000134.1:0-2710 GCA_051880755.1 Hominenteromicrobium sp. | reverse complement strand
GACGTCAATTTCTTTGTCGGCCGCGCCATCAACCCGGCCCATCAGAACCCGAACCTGCCGATCACGTTCAATATCAAGATGCAGCTTGTCGAAAGCTTGTGCGACTGCCTGCAGAAGATGGGCAAGCGGGTAAAGGTCACTTATTTCTAATCGTTTCAGAATCACTGTCCAAAGCAAGAAAGGTATGATCCAGCATGAGAAAATTTGATACGAAAATTCAGTATCTGAAATACAAGGTCCTGCGCGAGGTGGCGCGGTACGCCTTTGAGGATAATCTCCTCGCCGCGTATGACGAAATTCCCAAACTGATTGTTAAGGATAAGCCGACCATGCGCTGCTGCATTTACAAGGAGCGCGCAATCTGCCAGGAGCGCATCAAGCTTGCGATGGGCGGCGATAAGAAAAACCCCAACGTCATCGAAGTCATCGAGATTGCCTGCGATGAGTGCCCGGTCAGCGGCCATGTTGTGACGGAAGCCTGCCGCGGCTGTCTTGCACACCGCTGCGAAGATGTCTGCCGCCGCGGCGCCATTACGTTTGATGAGCATCAGAAGGCACACATCGACAAGTCCAAGTGCGTGGAGTGCGGCCAGTGTGCAAAGGTCTGCCCGTACGGCGCCATCATGAATCAGAAGCGTCCGTGTGAAAAGGCCTGCAAGATCAAGGCGATCAGCATGAGCAGCGAAGAGCATCGCGCGGCGCATATCGACAACGATAAGTGCATTTCCTGCGGCGCGTGCGTGTATCAGTGCCCGTTCGGCGCAATCGTCGATAAGTCCTTTATCCTCGACGCGGTCGATATTCTGAAGAAGAGTCAGGACAACGAGGCATACAAGGTTTACGCGGTTGTCGCGCCCTCTATTTCGAGCCAGTTCAGCTATGCGACGCTCGGACAGGTTATTACCGGCATTCAGCGTCTCGGCTTCTTCCATGTCATCGAAGCGGCGCTCGGCGCAGATATGGTTGCCTATCAGGAAGCGGCGGAGCTTGCCGAAAAGGGCTTCCTGACCAGCTCCTGCTGCCCGGCATTTGTTTCCTACATCAAGAAGAGCTTCCCGAACATGGTCGATAAGATTTCGCACAATCTTTCACCGGCGGCGGAAATTGCGCGGTATATCAAGGAAACCACGCCGAACGCGAAGGTTATCTTCATCGGGCCCTGCACCGCGAAGAAGATGGAATTCAAATATGAGCGCGCGAAGGCGTATGTCGACTGCACCCTGACCTTTGAAGAGCTGCAGGCGCTGTTTGACAGCCGCAATATCGACATTACGATGCTCGAGGAAGGCGTGCTCGACAACGCTTCCTATTACGGCCGTATCTTTGCCCGCAGCGGCGGTCTGTCCGATGCGGTCACGCAGGCACTCAAGGAGCAGAACAACACTGATTTCAAGCTCAACGCCATTGCCTGCGACGGCATCGAGGCCTGCAAAACGGCTCTGCTGCGTGCCTCCAAAAATGTTCTGCCGAACAACTTCATTGAAGGTATGGCCTGCACCGGCGGCTGTATCGGCGGCGCAGGCTGCCTGACGCACGGTGAAAAGAACAAGGCGGACGTCGATAAGTACGGCAGAGAAGCAATGGAAAAGACGATCTGTGACGCCATTTCCGTTACGGATGTCGGTCCTTCCGCGAAGTAATTTTGATTTTGAATTCGGCCTGCCATTTCCGCGGGCCGAATTCCTGCTATCTGCATGTTTTGGAAGGAGTTTGTAATGAAAGCAACCTATTTTCTGGGAAATGAAACTTTTGAAGTGCGCGAGTGCCCCATCCCAAAAGCGGAGCCGGGTACCGTCGTCATCAAAAACTATGCCTGCGGCGTCTGCGGTACGGACGTGCATATTTATCACGGCGAGCCGGGCAGTGCGGAGGTGCATCCGCCGGTTGTGCTCGGACATGAGTATTCCGGCGTCGTGGCCGAAGTGGGCGAGGGCGTCACCGGCTTACAGGTCGGCGACCATGTGACGGTTGATCCGAATATTTACTGCGGTGCGTGCGATTACTGCCGCATCGGAAAAAAGCAGCTTTGCCGCCATATGGAGGCCGTCGGCGTCACCATGAACGGCGGATTTGCGGAGTACAGCGTTGTGCCGGCCGGACAGGCTCTGCGGCTGGATCCGCATGTTCCGCTCGAATACGGCGCAATGAGCGAGCCGCTGGCCTGCTGTATCCACGGTATTGACCGCGCGGAGATCCGGCTGGGCGATACGGTCTGTGTGGTCGGCGGCGGTGCGATCGGCCTGCTGCTGGTGCAGCTTGCCAGACTTTCCGGTGCGTCCAAGATTGTCGTCAGCGAGCCAAACGCCGTACGCCGGGAAAAAGCGCTGGAGCTTGGCGCGGATCTCTGCATCAACCCGCTTGATGAAAACCATTATGAGCAGTATCTCGATTTCATCGGCGGAGACGGCGCAGATGTCGTCATTGAATGCGCGGGCAACCGTGCAGCCGTTCACAGCGCCTTCCGTTTTGCCAAGCGCGGTGCTATGGTGCTGCTGTTCAGTGTGCCGTCCGTCGGCGCGACGTATGACCTGCCGCTTTTCGATGTCTTTCAGAAGGAGCTTACCATCCGGGGCACCTTTGTCAACCCGGATACGCATCTGCGTGCGGTTGAGCTGATCAACAGCGGACGCATTCAGATTGCGCCGATTCTCACGCATACCTATTCGCTCGAAGAGCTTCCGGAGGCCATCGCCATGCAGATGAGTGCGGA
>JBJEOO010000133.1:0-11953 GCA_051880755.1 Hominenteromicrobium sp. | reverse complement strand
TTTTTGCCGGTCCGGCAGAAATCCCCCTACATACAAAGACGGGATGCCGCAGCACAGGCCTATGTGCGGTATCCCAATTGTTATGCCGAAAGTATCCGATTCCTCCCGGCCGTCGTATTCGTCTTTGAAAATCCTGCCTTACAGGAAATACGCGCCGTCCTCCCGGAGCTTGGCGCGCAGCTTCTGCACATCCACGCCGCGGGTATCCACACCGTCCAGAACGGCAAGCGCCGCAGCCGTTCCGGCAGCCTGACCGGTTACCAGCGCAGCAGGCATAACCCGAACGCTACCCAGCACCAGGCGGTCACAGCTGACATTGCGTCCGGCGGTAAGCAGATTATCCACGCCAGTCGGAATCAGGCTGCGGTACGGAATGCCATGAGACTCACCCGGCCCGTAATGCTCGATGCGGAAATCGGTATTGAGCAGACCCGCATTGGCCTTTTCGCTTTCCTCTTCCGTCTGGTGCACGTCAATATAATAGCTGTTGCGGCCGATCTCATCCTCAAAGGTGCGCCGGGCCATGTAATCCTCCAGCGTGATGGTGTAATCGCCGACCACGCGGCGGGACTCCCGGATTCCCATAGCCGGAGCGGTCGCGCTCAGGAACGAAGCCGCAAAGGCCGAGGGGAAATACTTTTTCAGACCCTCATGGAACTGATGGGCCAGCTTCCGGCCTTCCATCAGGGCCTTGGAAACATTGAAGGGATCCGTCGCATCCACGTCCCAGAGATGTCCGGCGTTGAAGCCCAGCGTGCGGGGGCCGATCAGGCAGTTGCAGGAGTGGCCGTCCTTGACCAGCGGATAGTTCTCATCCCGGACGATATCGTACACCGGGCAGTCAATGATGCTGGAATGCATTCTGGGGCCGGTTATGTACGCATATTCGTCCACATTGGTAATCTGGAAGCAGTGCGTGGCAGGCTGCACCTCATGGGTACCTTCATCGCCGATGGCAAAGGGCAGGCCGCACCAAGCCACAAGATCCGCATCGCCCGTGCAGTCGATGAAAATGGAGGCGTGATACGCCGTAAGCCCGCTCTTATTGGATACAATCAGGTTGTTCAGGTGTCCGTCGCTGAAATCCACGGCGCTGACCATCGTATTGAACAGCACGTCCGCGCCGGCCTCCGTCACCAGATCGTCATAGATCCGCTTCAGCGCCTCGGCATCAATCGGCACCCAGTCCATCGCGTCCTTGTCAATATGGGGCATGGCGGCCTTGGTCGCCTCGAACACCTTCTCGGCCAGTCCGCGGTAAACGATTTTCTCCTTGTCCGAGAAAGGGCACCACGCCGGCACCATACCGGAAGTTCCCATGCCGCCCAGCACACCGGAAGCCTCAATCAGAAGCGTCTTTGCGCCCGTCGCGGCGGAAGCTGCGGCTGCCGTACAGCCGGCCGGTCCGCCTCCGGCCACAATGACGTCATAGCTGTCATTCAGCGGAATGCTTCTGGAAAATTCATAATTCATTCTGCACTTTCCTCCTCCATACAAATCCCGGAAGCGGCACGAAACGGTTCGCTGCCGCCCCATATTCTTTGTGAATAAGTATAGCATAAAGGGCCGAAAACCAAAAGAAACATTATTTGGATTTCTGACACAAAATTATGATATTCCGCACTGCCGAAACGGAAAAAGGCCGTCCGAAAAACGGACAGCCCTCTTCCTGCTCTGCATTTTAATGAATCTGATCCAGCATGTCGATTCTCTTCTGATGACGTCCGCCTTCAAAGCGGGCTTCCAGCCATGCGTCCACAATCATCTTGGCCAGCTCGGAGCCTACCACCCGGGCGCCGAAAGCCAGAACATTGGTATTGTTGTGTTCTCTGGAAAGCTTCGCCGAATACGGCTCGCTGCAGACCACCGCCCGCACGCCGGCCACCCGGTTTGCCGCCAGAGAGATGCCCACGCCCGTTCCGCAGATGGCTATGCCCAGATCGGCTTCTCCGCAGGCCACTGCCCGGCCGACCTTTTCTCCGTATACCGGGTAGTCGCACCGTTCTGCGCTGTGGGTGCCCAGATCTTCCACCTCATAGCCCTTTTCCCGCAGATAGGCGGCGATTTCATTCTTCAGCTCCAGCGCCACATGATCGTTTCCGATTGCGATTTTCATACGTTTTCCTCTTTTCCGCCGCGCGGTCAAAGCGCGCGCAGCTCCTGCATAATTTCTCCGTAGGGTCTGCCCTTTCCGAACAGCGCCGAGGTGCCCAGCACAAAGCCGTCGACGCCCTTTGCGGACAGATCCCGGATTTTTTCCGGCGAACAGGCCCCGTCAATGACCAGCCTGTATCCGTACCGTTCCCGAAGCTCCAGCAGAGAATCGATCTTCTCATCCACAAAAGGCAGATATTTCTGCCCCGCAAACCCGGGATTCACCGTCATCACCAGCACATAAGAAACCAGATTCAGCAGCGGACGGATTGTTTCCACGGCGGTTCCCGGATTGATGGCGATGCCGGCCTGCGCCCCGCAGCTCACGATTTTGCTCAGGGTTCTGGGCGCATGCACATCCGCCTCCGGGTGAATGTAAATGATCTGAATGCCCATCCCGGCAAACAGCTCCACATACCGGCCCGGATCCTCAATCATCAGGTGGACATCCGCCGGCTTTTTCGCGTGTCCGGCAATAAACCGGGTATCCTGCAGACCCATGCCGAAATTCGGTACATACATACCGTCCATAATATCAATGTGAAAAATATCCGCTCCCGCTTCTTCCAGCCGGGACACTTCCTGCTCCAGATTGCCGTAATCGGCGCACATCATGGAGGGACACAAAAGCTTCTGCCTTGCTTCCAAAATATTGTACCTCCCCGTACAACAGATTTTCCGGTCCGCTGTGCCGGACCGATCAGGCCGGCACAGCCTTCTTCGCGAGCTGCGCCCATGTATAAAGGCCCGCCCCGATGACACCGTTTTCCCCCGCGTTGTGAGAAAACAGGAATTGAAGCGCCTTTTCCGGATAGGGCTTCCGTGCATGGAGCCGGATCCTTTCCACCAGCTGCTCCGCGGGGAAGCCTTCCATCGAAAGCACACCGCCGCCGAGAATCACGATGCCGGGATCCAGAATGTTGATTTCCGTGGCAATGGGAAGCGCCAGATGCTCCACATATTGCCGCAGAACCGGCGCATCCTTATGGCGGAGAAACAGCTCCCGCATTTCCGTATCCGGAAATCCTTCCGCCCGGATGCGATCCAGACCCTTTCCGCCCACCAGCGTCTCCATGCAGCCCCGGTTGCCGCAGCCGCACGGTTCTGCGGAATCCCAGACCGGAATATGCCCCAGCTCACCCGCCGAGCCGTTGGCGCCGCCGTACAGGCTGCCGTTCAGATAGATGGCGTTGCCGATGCCCGTGCCGATGTAGCAGCCGATCGCAACGCAGTCCTTCGGCAGGGAAAAGCGGGCGCAGTCGTAATAAAACAGCGCGCTTACATCCTTGAGCAAATAGACCGGAAGCCCCAGCCGTTCCTGAAGCCGGCTGCCCAGCGCGACGCCGTCCATGCCTTCGAGGTTCGGCGCGCTGAGAACCGTGGTGTTTTCCCGGTCCAGGGTGGCGGGAAGTCCCGCCGCAAGGCCGCAGACACGGCCGCAGAGGCCGTGCCGCTCCAGATAATCCTCCAGAAACCGGGAAAGCCCCCGCACCGGATCTCCGGCGAGCACCTCCCGCTGCCCGACCTTTTCATAGCCGCTCAGCTCTCCCTGTTCGGAGACACAGCCGATGCGCAGGTTGGTTCCCCCGATGTCGATACCTATCGTAACCATATTGCTTCCTCTCGACCGCATCCCGATTTACAGGATATAAGGCTCGCCGTCCTCTTTTGTCATGTCGATCAGCGCCTTCATGTATGTGCCGTACTTCGTTTCCAGCTCCTCATGCGCCTGATCAAACTTGCTCATCGGATAAATCTTCACCGGAACATTGACAAAATTCCAGCGTCCGGAGCCGAGCAGCTCCGCGGCATTGCGGGCGCCCTCCAGCGAGATTTCCCACTCTCTGGGATGCGTGCTCAGGCAGTCGATCGCCTTCATGTTGAGCTGCTGCATATCGACAAGGCGCTTTCCGCCGGTATGATAGGCGCCGATGCAGAGCTGGCCGCACATCTTGGTCAGATTGATAGCCAGATCGAGCGACTCGTTCGTCTCGCCCCACTCCATCACATACTCAAATCCCGCAAAGCCGCAGCCATCCTTCAGGAATTTTTCCTTTGCCTCTTCCACCAGATAGGTCTCATCGGCGCCGTATCTTTCGGCGTCAGCCAGCGATTCCTTCCGGATATCAATGGCCACCACCTTTGCGCCCCGCAGCTTCAGCAGGCTGATGGCGCCGCAGCCCATATAGCCGCAGCCGACCACGCAGACGACGGCGCCGGGCATGCTCATGCGCACCTTGCTGACCGCGCTCATCAGGCAGGAGAGGGGTTCGAGAATGAGGTCTTCATCCCGCACATTATCCGGAAGCTTGATGACCGCCTCTTTCTTCGGGTCAGCCACGGCATATTCCACCATGCCGCCCGCGCCCGGCAGACTGCTGCCCCACATGCCGCTCACGCGGTCGCCGACCTGAAAGCCCTCGACATTCTTGCCCACGGCCGCAATAATACCCATCGGCTCGTGTCCGAAGGCCTGCCCTTCCTTTGCCGTGGACCAGTCGTAATGCTCCGACATGCAGACACCCGCGTACTTGAGCCGGATCAGAACCTGATCGTCGCTCATGCTCGGAGCCTCCATCTCCCGGATTACATTCTTCTTGGGACCTGCCGCCACAATATGCTTCATTTTCATTTTATAAAAACTCCTTTCCCCTTTGGGTTTGGCACCATTTTACCAGATACTGCGGCGCTCCGTGAGAATAATCCGGAAAATCAGGTGGACAAAAACGACATTATGTCCTATACTGAAAGCAAAAGGGAACGGTCTGTATCCGGGAGGAAAGTCTCATGCATGTTCAATTGGTCGGCATGTCGCCGGTGATTTACAATTTTATGAACAGCCATACGCATGACGTGTGGGAAATCGTGCTGAATTATCAGGGCAGCGGGCAAACGGATATCGGCGGCCTGTCTTATTCCTTCTGCCCCGGAAGCATCATCTGCCAGCCGCCCAATACGCCCCACACCAAACGGTCCGAAGAAGGCTTCCGGGACATCTATATTCAGATTCCTTCTTTCCCGCTGGAGAAATTCGCCGACAAGAACGCGGTACTGGCGCTGCAGGACGACAACGAAAAAAGCTTTCAAACCCTGATTTTTATGGCGCACCGCATTTTTCATTCTTCGGGCCGGAATGCCCAGAACCTACTGGACGCCTTAATGGACGCCATGCTTCAATTGCTGCTCTGCTGGCAGGAAAACACGGCTGTCGAGCCGGATGTCGAGCAGCTGAAAAACCGGATGATTCTTTCCTTTACCGATCCGGAATTCTCCGTTTCGGAGCTGCTGGAAAGCTGTCCGTACTGCAGCGACTACATGCGGCGGAAATTCAAGCATATAACCGGCAAAACGCCTTTGGAATACCTGACGGAGCTGCGGATTGAATACGCCAAAAAGCTGCTCCGCGGGAACGACGTCCTGCATTATTCAATCGCCGAAATCGGCGCCATGTCCGGCTATTATGACGCCCATTATTTTTCGCGCATCTTCAAAAAAAGCACCGGCATGACGCCTCAGGAATACCTGAACCCGGCCGCTGCGCATCGGCTGTAAGCGTCCCGGTAAAAATTCAAGCCGCCAAGGGCCGCCGGCTCCCGCTGCGCTTTTCATTCTCCGCATACAATGAAAGGCGTCTCAAACAAGACGCCATGCAAAAAAACCTCTCTTGTCCTAACAGACAAAAGAGGTTTTTCATGGCTGGGCTGGCGGGATTCGAACCCACGGGATGACGGAGTCAAAGTCCGTTGCCTTACCGCTTGGCGACAGCCCAATATCGCGTGAAGCGGGTTGAAAAAATCCCCATTGTCAGTCCAATGGGGATTTTATGGGGTGAATGATGGGACTTGAACCCACGCTCTCCAGAGCCACAATCTGGCGCTTTAGCCAACTAAGCTACATCCACCATATGGCGCGCCAAAAGGGACTCGAACCCCTGACCTACTGCTTAGAAGGCAGTTGCTCTATCCAGCTGAGCTATTGGCGCTTATCGCAGGCGCCCTTGGCGCTTTGTCCCTGTTCCGGGCTGGAGCGGGTGATGGGAATCGAACCCACACAACCAGCTTGGAAGGCTGGGATTCTAACCATTGAACTACACCCGCACATTTTGCGACACTTGAGATTATAACACAGAAGCCTGTATTCGTCAACAGCTTTATCAACTTTTTTGCGGAAATTTTTATCCCGGTACTGCGCCATATATTGACAAAAACCGTATCATATGATACGATATTTTCGCACTATGAGAGGGGATGCATCCAAATGCCGGCAAAGACCAAAACCGAACAGGATCAGCTGATCCTCGCGTTCCGGCTCAGCACGCTGTTCGGCCCGACCGACATCACGCACAGCGATGCCTTTTTCCGCGTGTTCCGCCGCGGCGAAACCATCAGCGCGGTGCAGGACGGCATTTCCTGTGTCGGCGTTCTCGCGTTCGGTGAAGCCGATGTTTATACGCTCGGCACGGCAGAAACGGCACGGCAGAATGTTTCCACGCTGCACGCCGGCAGCGAATTCGGCATATGCAACGTCTTTCTTTCGCGCGATATGCCGACCTGCCTGCACTGCAAGGTGCGCACCGGTGTGGCTTTTCTGCCGAAAACCCGGTTCATCGCCCTTCTGGAAAGCGACAGCGCGCTTCTGCGCCGTTATCTGGAGCTGTGCAACCGCAAAATCCTGTATCTGGCCGATAAAGTGGAGCTGATGGGGATTCCCGGATGCCGGGCGCGCGTTGCCGCCTATCTGCTGCGCAGGGCGGATGAGACCGGTCTGGCCGAAACGGAGGTCTCCAAGGAGCAGCTTGCCAAATACCTGAGCGTCTCGCGGGCCAGCCTGTTCCGCGCCCTCAGCGACCTGACCGCGCAGGGGCTGATCGCGCCCACGCCGGGCGGATTCAAAATTCTCGACAAGACCGCGCTCAGCCGCATATAGCGGCGGTGCAGCCGAAATAAAAGCGCCGCAGGCAGGGCCTGCGGAAGAAAGGAATGTTTACCATGAAAAAAATCACAGCCATATTGCTGGCGGTTCTGATTTGTGCCGTATCGCTCGCCGCGTGCGGACAGGCCGGTACCGCTTCCGAAAGCAGCGCGGAACCCTCCTCCGAGGCTTCCGCCGAGCCGACCGCTGAGCCGACGGCCGAACCTACGGCGGAGCCGAGCGAGGTGGCGGTCACGGTTGAGCCTGCATCCTATGAGGTTGCCTCCCTGAAGGGTCCCACCACCATGGGTATGGTGAAGCTGATGCAGGACGCCGAAAACGGCGAGACCTTCAACACCTACAACGTCACCATGTACGGCACGGCCGATGAAATCAGCGCCGGCATCGCAAACGGCACCATCGACATCGCAAACGTGCCGTGCAACCTGGCCGCTGTCCTGTACAGCAAAACGCAGGGTGCCGTCTCGGTGGCAGCCATCAACACGCTCGGCGTTCTGTATGTGGTCGAGACGGGCGAGACCATCCAGTCCGTTGAGGATCTCCGCGGCAAAACGATTTACTCCACCGGCAAAGGCACAACCCCAGAATTCGCGCTCAACTATATTCTGCGTGAAAACGGCTTGGATCCGGAAACGGATGTAACCATTGAATACAAATCCGAATCGACCGAAGTCGCGGCGGCTCTGGCCGAGGCGGATGATGCCATCGCGGTTCTGCCGCAGCCGTTCGTAACGACGGCCATGATGCAGAATGAGAAGCTGCGCATCGCGCTGAGCCTGACCGATGAATGGGACAAGCTGCAGGGAGAAGGCGGCAGCACCTTGGTGACCGGCGTCACGATTGTGCGCAACGAGGTGATTGAGGAGAACCCGCAGGCTTTTGCGGAGTTCCTGAAGGAATACGAAGTATCCATCGCCTATACCGAAAGCAATCCGGATGAAACCGCCGCGCTGATCGCCGGCTATGAGATTGTGCCGAAGGAGCCGGTTGCCAAAAAGGCGCTCCCGTACTGCAACATTCACTTCATCGCGGGAGAAGAAATGAAAGAAAAGGTTTCGGGCTATCTGGAAGTGCTTTATGAGGCCGACCCGAAGTCCGTTGGAGGAACACTGCCGGATGACGCTTTCTACTATTCGGAATAAGAAAGTAAAAAGTAAAAAACAGGAAGCCATAGCCACCCTCTGCGCTGTGGCTTTCTGGCTATTTGTGTGGCATATCGTGAGCGTTGCCGTCGGTTCGGAAATCATTCTGGTTTCGCCGCTGGGCGTGGTGCAGACGCTCTGGACCGTTCTGCGTGACCCGTCCTTTCTCGCGACGGTCGGCTACTCGGCCTCGCGCATTCTGGGCGGCTTTTTCATCGCGATGGCGCTCGGCGTAACGCTGGCCTGGATTTCCTCGCGCTTCTGGATTTTTGAAACCCTGCTGCGCCCCATCACCGCCGTCATCAAGGCGACACCCGTCGCGTCGTTTATCATCCTCGTGCTGCTCTGGTTTTCAAGCCGCAACCTCTCGGTGATCATTTCGATGCTGATGGTCTTTCCCGTAATCTATACGAACACGCTCAAGGGCATTCAGAGCGTGGATGCTAAGCTGCTGGAAATGGCGCATGTCTTTCACATGTCGGCCGGCCGCAGGCTTCTGTATATCTACCTGCCCGCCGTACTGCCGTTCTTTGTCTCGGCCTGCTCCGTAGCGCTGGGGCTTTGCTGGAAAAGCGGCATTGCAGCGGAGGTCATCGGCGTGCCGGACGGCTCCATCGGCGAGCTGCTCTACAACGCCAAAATTTTTCTGCAGACCGGCGAGCTGCTTGCCTGGACCGTCGTAATCGTCACGGTGAGCGTACTGTTTGAAAAGCTGTTCATGTTCGCCTTAAAGCGGCTTGTGGAAAAACTCGGAATGGGAGGTGCACTGCATGGCGAGCGTGAATAAGCTGACCGTGCGCTACGGAGACGTTACGGTTTTGCGGGATTTCTCCGCCGTGTTTCCGGACGGCGCGGTAACGGCCGTTTCCGGGCGCTCCGGCTGCGGCAAAACGACGCTGCTTTCCGTATTGCTCGGGCTGCTTCGGCCCGTCTCCGGCGTTGTATCGGGCTTTGAGCGCCCGAGCGCCGCGTTTCAGGAGGACCGTCTGCTGCCGTATCTCACCGCTGTGAAAAACATCACGGCCGCAGCCGGCTGCACCGCACAGGCGGCCGCCGAAGCGCTCCGTCAGGTGGGCTTTGACAGCGCGGACAGCGAAAAAAACGCCGCCGCCCTTTCCGGCGGCATGGCGCGCCGTGTGGCGCTGGTACGCGCCATGCTCGCCGGGAGCGACGCCGTAATTCTGGATGAGCCGTTCAAGGGGCTGGATGAGCTGACGCGGGCTGCCGTCGTGCGCTTTGTGAACGAAAGCCGCCGCGGACGCACGATGATCGTTGTGACCCACGACCCACGCGACGCGGATGATCTGCACGCCACAAATTTCGTACAGATGTGATCGTATATAACCTGTTTCAGGTTATATACCCCCATGAGCGTCAATTTGTGTTGCTCTTTTCGCGCGGTATCTGCAACGGATTCAGCCTTGGCCGCAAAATTCTCGCCGACGCGCTGTCTGCCGATATAGCCGGATATACAAAAAGGCTTCCCACACAGGGAAGCCTTTTTTGCGCATCTCAGGCAAATACTTTCGGATCAATCGTTTTAACCCACCGGATTTTTCCCAGCGGAACATGGCAGTATCCGCCGGGATTCTTGTCCAGATATTTCTGATGGTCCTCCTCCGCCGGCCAGAACTGCTCCAGCGGGCGGCATTCCACCGCGATCGGCGCGCCGATCCGCTCGCCCAGCTTTTCCAGCGACGCCCGTATCACAGGCTCATCCTCCGCAGACGAGAAATACACGCCCGTGCGGTACTGGCCGCCCACATCCTCGCCCTGGTGGTCCACCGCGGCCGGATCGATAATTTCATAGAACAGGTTCAAAAGCGCCGTAAGCGGCAGCGTTTCCGCATCATACCGCACGCGAACCGTCTCGGCATGTCCGGTATCGCCGCGGCACACACGCTCATAGGAGGGCGCCGGGACATGCCCGTTTGCAAAGCCAACCGTTGTTTCCAGCACGCCGCGAATTTCGGAGGTGTATTTTTCCACACCCCAATAACAGCCGCCCGCAAGATAAATTTCCTTTGTGTTCATGGTTTCCACCCGCATTCATTTCAGTTTTTTGATAAAGAATAAATTCAGATCGTCATCGTTGACGCACGGCGCATACGGCTCGAGAGATTTCCCGTTATGCCACACGCCGGTACCGTCCGGGATGTAGCCGCGCTTCACATACATGCGCTGGGCCGCGCCATAGCCGCTGTGCAGGCCGACGCCAAGGCACACTGCATCGCTGCGCTGAGCCGCCAGTGCCTCCGCCGCATCCATCAGGGCCGAGCCGATTCCGTGCCGGCGATACAGCTCCAGCACGCCGAAATCAACGATTTCCGGCAGTCCGGTGCGGTCCATCGGCGCATAAGCCTGATAATACAGGTTAATGTACCCCACGGGCTTTCCGCCGTATTCCGCGCAGAATGCCGTGCAGCGTCCTTCGGCCGCGTCACGCAGCCGCATGTCATATTTATCGCGCGTGGCGTGCCAGCCCTGCGCGATTTCGCCCGCGACAATTTCATCCACATCCGACGCACGCAGCTCGCGTACGACGATATTTTGCTGCTCAAAATCAATCATCTGAAAGCTTCACCTCCATAATGATGCTCCGCGGTGTCATCCCCGCATGCTCGTAGAATTCAACGGCATTCCGGTTGAACGCCCAGACCATCAGTTCCAGCGACACCGCGCCGCGCTCCGCCGCCTGCTTCCGGCTTTCCTCCAGCAGCGCGCGGCCGATCCCCTGACCGCGGAAATCCGGGTGCACGGCGAGGTCATCCATAAACGCCGTGACACGCGGCACCATGACGGGATTCTCCGCTGGCGCTTTCATATAGGTATACGCGACCCCCGCGACCCTTCCGCCGCATTCCGCACACAGCGCAATGCCGCCGGGATTTTCCACCATCTGCATATAATATTCCCGCGAGAGCGGCGCGTCCAGTTTACGGTAAACATCCGGGCGATTCTCCTGGTGCATCGCGTGCACCGTGCGGAAAATTTCCTGCACCGCCTCAAAATCATCGAGACGCATCGCGCGTATTTCCATCCTCATCTCCCATTCCCCCTTTCTTGCGGCGGCGAATCGATCGCCACAACGACCTGTTCAGCCAAAATACCCAGCCCGGATGACAAACGGCGTATCATGTCTGCACACGCCGTTCGGCGCTGCCGCGCACTGCCCGCCGGGAAAACCCGCACCGTGACGCATACGGCAGGATTTCCAACATCTTTTTCCTCATAGTTGAAAAACGCCGGCGAAGCGTGCAGCCCCAACGCGCTTTCCAACACCTCGGACACACACGCGGCGAGTTTTCCCCGTGCATCCGCCAAATGTGTTGAATATTCAATCGTCACCTGCGCCACCGCTATTTCCCCCAGTATAGCATAGATACGGTTAAATCTGCAACGAAAAAACCGCGCAAAAAGCAAAAAATAGGCTGCGCGATTGCGCAGCCTATATGAAAAAGGGCATATACCCTGAAAACTGAATAAAGTCAGAAGCGGAAGAAAATGGAGGTGATTGCGCAACTTAAACCAAGAAAGTAAATGGTCAAGCCCTCGACCTATTAGTACTGCCAAGCTGAACACGTTACCGTGCTTACACATGCAGCCTATCAACCTTGTAGTCTACAAGGGGTCTTACTAGCTTACGCTATGGGATATCTAATCTTGGAGTCGGCTTCACGCTTAGATGCTTTCAGCGTTTATCCGTTCCGCACATAGCTGCCCAG
>JBJEOO010000132.1:0-2727 GCA_051880755.1 Hominenteromicrobium sp. | reverse complement strand
CTCTTCCGCCGTATACTCCTGCGCTTTATAGCCGCATTCCTGAAATACAGCTGCGCCGTCGGTCACATTGATATATCCGCATTCTGCAACATCTGCGCCCTGCTCCAGAAGAGAAAACAGGTGCGCATACATATCCTCTGCAATATAATCGTCACTATCCACGAATGCGATCAAATCACCTTTTGCTATATCCAACGCCGCGTTTCGGGCAGCGCCGCCGCCCGCGTTTTTCTGATGGATAACCCTGATTCGATTGTCCTTTTCCGCCCAGACATCGCACATGGCAGGACAGTTGTCCGGGGAACCGTCATCCACCAGAATAATATCCAAATTTTCGTAGGTCTGAACTGAGACAGAAGATATGCACTTGTCGAGATATGCTTCGACTTTATACACGGGGATAATGACACTGATTAGGGGCAGCTTGTCCATGTTGGCCTCCTTCATGAGTAGACATTATTCTGAAAAAAACGGCAGTAGAATGAATATATCGGTCTGTAAACGGCAGGAGCATCAACAATCAACCGCGCCATGATTGCACGCTTTTTCTCCAGAAGGGAAAATAAACGCACCTCCTGCTTTAACAACCCGCGTACCCGATGCAGATCAGCCCTATACTCCGTATCAGCGTTCATCAGGGTATGATATGTGTTGATACAAGTATTGATATATGCCCGCTGAGCATCCTCTTGAATATCGTCTGGGGCTGCTTGTCGAATACGCTCCTTGACCCGGATTGGATCATAGATTTTGTGATCATTCAGTTTCGCCCGTGAAGCGGATGTATTCCGAACAATATAGCGATATGGGCACCAGTCATCAAAAACGGTTTGCTTTGCATTTGAAAACAGATAAAAATTCATCAATAAATCTTCATTGATTCTAATCTCTGTCGGCATGGACAATCCGTCAAAAAGAGCTCGATGAAAGAGCTTGTTACACAGGCCGGGTTCAATCCTTTCCCCAGACAGAAGTTCACGGAGCGCAGTTGTCCTATCTTGCTTTTCAAGAATACCTGTGTTATGAAAATAATTCACCCGGCCATCCGCAAAGTGCATTTGATACCCACAATGGGATATTTCAGCATCATATTTCAAAGCATTCTGCAGCAGGCGTTCATACATATCCGGCTCAATCTCGTCGTCTCCATCCACAAAACCGATCCACTCACCGAAAGCCTCGGCCACGCCGCGCAGTCTCGCGGAAGTAACGCCGCTGTTTTCCTGACGAATGACTCGGATATTGGCATGCCTTTGGGCGTATTCATCCAGCACCTTCCCGGAATGATCCAAAGAGCCATCATCAACAGAAATGATCTCAATATTAGGATAGCTCTGCGCGAGGATGCTGTCCAGACAGCGGGGCAGATCTGCAGCAACATTATAAACCGGTACAATTACGCTGATTAAAACCGCCATCTTCATAGCTCCTTTTACAATTCTTCAAGCATTTCTTCCACCGCATGCACAGTGTTTTCCGTGCTGAAGGATTTACCACGTTCAGCTGCTTTCTCTTTGTAATGGGCAAGCAAAGCCGGATTATCCAATAGCTTTTTAATTCCCTGATAAAGCGCATTCTCGCTGTTTTCCGTCACAACGCCCCATTCGTTATTCTCCCCAAGCATTTCCTTCATGCCGGAGACCTCCACGGTACAGACGGGCGTGCCGACGATCAGCGCTTCAGTTGCGGCGGTAGAAAAACCCTCGGCAAAGCTGGCGCAAACAAACAAATCGCATTTACTTACGTATTTATAAGGATTGGTCTGGTAGCCCAGCAGCGCAACCGCATTTTGCAGCTTGTTCTGACGGATGTATTCTTCCATCTCTTGCTGCAAAGGACCGATACCCAGAATATAGAGATGCACCGGGTACTGCTCATCGCGCAGACGCCGGATGATTTCCAGCAGACGCATATAGCCCTTGGACTGCTTCAGTGTACCCACCGCAATGAGGCGGAGCTTCCCATCATCCACAATTTCCGGCGCTGCTTCGCTAGCTCCGGCCAAAATCTTATCAGACTCCACCGTGTTATACAGCACACGGCAGGGCTTTTGAAAGTCCAGCAGCTGACAGAAATCGTCGTGGACATACTGAGAGACACAAACCGTCTGGTCAAACCGGTTATAGCAAGCGCGGGCTTCCTTTTCACTGCGGAAGGAACCGGTCAGCTTGTCCATGGTGTGCTGCTCCACATGAATCCAAGAAACCAGCTTGGTATCGGGATTCTGGCATCCGCCGACAACGCGGGCAGAGGGGCCTTCCAGATAGGAAACCTCGATGTCATAGTGCTCCTTGACACACAGTCTGTGGAGCTGCTTCGGTGTCAGCAGCTTCATGAGCTTGCTGTTTCCCGGCATCTCTTTGGGAAATACCGCACGAAAATGAATGTCAGGAGCCAGAAACTGCTCATTGACGCCGCCGCCGAAAAGAGCCGTGACAGAAATATCAAATTTCGACCGATCCATGTTGTTGACCAGATTTACAAGCACCTTTTCGGCACCGCCTTGGCCGAGGTCATGGATTAAAAAGTTAATTCTTACCATCATATTGCAACATTACAATTCAAAGCTGCTCTTATCACCCAAAATTGTATCAAACGCTCCGTGTAAGGTTTCTTTCTTCTTTTCAAAATCCTCGCACCATGTGTCATTTATGGCAATAAGCGGAGTTGACTGCGTACAGATTGTATGGACAATTTCCTCATCCGGAGTGAGGACTGTTAAATATG
>JBJEOO010000131.1:0-11979 GCA_051880755.1 Hominenteromicrobium sp. | reverse complement strand
ATTTGATACGCAGAGGGAAAAATGTGCAGGTAGGCTTCGACCGAAAAATTGAAGTAAACCGACAGTTCCTCACGGATCTTGAAGAATCCGATATACAGAAGATGGATTATCTGGATTATGCCGAGGACATTCTGATTCTTCATGGCACAAAGGACGAAGTTGTTCCTTTTGAAGCCGGAGAAAAATTTGCGGAAAACAACCTGATTGAGTTTATTCCGGTTGAAAACGCTGACCATAGATTCCAGAATCCGGCCTGCATGGAATTGGCAACAAAGAAAGTTCTGGAATTCTTTGACTTCTAAAATGCGGTTGTTTATGCAAGAGGTGATATGTTCCCGTTTGCAGTGGACCGGTAGGCCATTGTTCCGCCCCGTGCGGCTTATGCGGGCAGTTTGTTAGGAACCAAAATCCCGCGCAGACGTGCACATACGCCGAGCCGCACACAGCTCAATCCATACAATGGAGGTATCCGTGGAATCCGCCGGGTCTGCCGGCGTCTGCGGTCGCCCGATCACGGCTGAAATCGACCAGCAGGATGCCTTTGTCCACGGTGTTCCGGTAGATTTTTTCCATGTCATTCAGGTGCGGCTGGGAGAGATTGATCGCCGTCAGCTCGGGGAGGGTGCACAGCTTTTCGATGTAGTGGTCTCCGCGGCCGCAGAAATGCATGGCGCCGCCGCCGAAATGCCGGAGCAGTTCCGCGTCATAGGGATAGGCGAATTCCGCGTACAGCTCGGGGGAAAGATTCATGGCGCTGTCGCTGCGGAGAAGAATCCTGCCGCGGTAGCACAGCCGGTTCCAATGGGTGCTTTTTTCATCGGCGGGCGGATACAGCCGGTACCATTTGTCCAAAAACGCCGTATAGGTATCCGTCACGAGCCGCAGAAGCCGGTGCACCTGCTCGGGGTCGTCATACATCGCGTAAAACATCCCGCCGCCCCACATCAGCTCGCAGATATCCAGGGGGCCTTGCAGGTCGGGATGATACACCGGGATGTATTTCCGGATTTTCGGATAGCGGGCGAACGTTTCGGCGAAAAACTCGCCCATTTCAAAAACTTTTCTTCCAAAGCCCGCATCGAGGGACGGCATGCCGCTGTCCAAGAGCCGCTCGATGTCGTCCTCGCCGGCGAACGCCCGGGTCGTCGGCAGGGTGTTCATTTCATAGGGCATGGTGAAGATCTCCGCGCCGAACAGCGACGAAAGAATGCCCGTGCCGTAGTTGGCCCGTACGCCGAGACAGCCGCTGCGGCCTTCCAGCACGCCGGCGTTGAGGACAAGCTGACTCACCAGCATCCGCTCATAGTCGTTCACGGCGTCGTTGATGTTGATCTGCGGCAATCCGACGGGGGAGGGGGAAGTGTGCTTTCGCTCCGGCACGAAATAATTGCCGGAAAAGCGGCGGGACAAAAATTCATCCCACTGCTTCAGAAAATCATCCTCCGCGATGGGGTCGATCCGTTCTTCCAGATCCGCCAGAATTCTTTCGGTTTCGAGACTCAGTTTCATGTACGCTCACCCTCTCTGTGTATGCAGAAAATTATAGCATGCCGCCTGCTTTGAGATCAAGCTCTGCCGCCTGTTTTTCCGCAGAGATTGCGGAGCATGCGCACAACGCCGGCAAAGGCGCTGAGCTGCGGGGCGCCGGCGTATATCCGGTGTGCGCCGTACGGCGGGGGCTTTTGTGCAAATTGACGTTGAATCCGATTCCCGAATATGATAAAATACGGATACATACAGATGATCGGTGCGGGAAAGCCGCGCCGGAGAGGGAATGACGCATGATGCAGATTATAAAGAAAAAACGGTGGCTCGCCGTGTTGGCGATGCTGCTTTGCGTATGGGTGTGCTGCCCGGCGGCCGCTGCGGACGAAGCGGAACCGCAGACCGACGCGGCTGCGTCGGAAACGGGGGAAGAGACCTTTTTCGACGGGCTGGAGGCCGGAAACGGCATCGGCACCGTGCTGTTTGCGGCGGGACTGGGCTGTGTCGCTGTGGGCGGCATCGGCATTGCCTGCCTGATCATCTGGCAGAAGGCCTCTGCCGGCCGCGACCGTGCGGAGGAGGACCGCGAGGATATTTTCGACGAAATCGAACAGGCGGAGCAGCGCAACCGCAGACAGCGCGAGGCCGAACGGCAGGCGCGCGAATATGAGGCGCGGATTGCCGCGCGTGAAGCGGACCGCGTGCAGCCTGCGGCAAAGAAATATGACCCGTACAGCGTAACCGATGAAATTCCGCTCGTACCGGACCGCGCGGAGTATACCGTGGAGCGCCCGATTGTGCCGACCACGCCGGTATCCATGCAGCCGGAAACGGTGCAGCGTCCCCAGCGCCCGGCGCCGAAGCCGGCAGTTCAGCCCAGACCTGCCGCAAAGCCCGCCGTCCCCGCAAGACCGGCGGTGCAGCCCGAACCGGCCGCAAAACCGGCGGTTCAGCCCGCCGCGCCGAAGCCGGAGCAGCAGACGGCTGCCCGGCCCGCCTCTGCGCAGCCCGCGGCGCCCCGGAAATTCGATCTGGACGATATTCTGCGCGAGGTGCGCGAAAACAACGCGCGCAGGGACGCGGAAAAGCCGTAAAGGTGAACCGGTGCTGCGGAAACCGATTTGTCCCCGGATGTCAAGGCGTGTGTGCCGAAAGCCGGGGATGACGGCAGAAATACAGATGGAGCTTAATCAAAGAAACAGCCGCTTACCGGATTTCCGGCAGGCGGCTGTTTGAATCTGAAATTTTTTTGCACCCTTCGTCGTGGGGATTGCCGGTCGGCAGAGCTATTCGCGGTAATAGGCCAGCAGGAGATCGACCATGCGGCCGTAGGAACGCACGCCGTTTGATTGTCCGTTGGCTTTCAGGTAGGCGTCGTTGACCTTGTTTGAAACCTCGGCGACCGGGGTATCGTACCGTTTCCAGTACGCGTTGTTCGACTGAATATCGCGGCGGAGCGCGTCGCTTTTCAGCGCGTCCACCTGCTTCCAAAGCTCAAGGTCGGCGGAGTACAGCGCATTTGTGGCGTGCACCATGGCGAGGAATGCACCGCTGTACCGGAAATCCGCGTCGTCGCTGCGGATGCAGGCGAGAAAGGCGATGAAATTCGCTTCATCCTCGCGCATATAGCCCGAAAGATGCGAAAGCTCGTGGCACATTGTAAACGGAATCGCGACGTCGTCCATGTGAACATTGACATTGGCCTCAAACGTAAACGGACAGTAAATGCCGCTGATATCGAGGTAGGACATGACCTCGGAGAAAAAGACGGGCTTGGGCGTTCCGTTGGTGTACAGTGTCGGGTAGTCCGTGTGCAGGTCGTTGAAAATTTCCTTTGAGGCTCTGGCGTCGGCCCATACGCTCTCCGAGAGCGTGAACACACCGTTCTCGTCCTCCGCGGTGTCCTCGCGCAGGGCGTTCGCGGTCTCGGTCAGTGCGACACAGAGCTCGTACAGCTCGTCCACGGTGGAGTCGCGCACCTCCAGCCCGCTCACGGCCGCAAAGGAGTACCGCCGGTGATTCGTGCCGTAATTCGTCACGCAGAGAAACGCGATGCACACGGCGATCAAAAGCGGAACGGACAAAAACCGCACGAGACGCTCGAAACGGTTTTCGCCGTACCGGACAAGCCGGTAAATATTCCGCGCGAGATAAACGACCAGAAACACGGCGAGCACGATCAGGCAAAGCTCGCCGAGTGAAAACGGCAGGATGCCGGTCAGCGCGGAAAAAAACCGCGCGTAGACCGGGTAAACCGTCACGGCGTACCATTCGGCAAAGTCCGGGGAGGATTTCGCGGCGAGGTCAAGCGCAAACGCTGCGGGCAGCAGGAGCAGCAGCCAGAAGCGGCGCAGGCGGAAAGCGCGCAGGTGCTTCATAGCTTGAAATCCTCGGCGGAAAACCGGCCGAGCTGTGGCTCACCCTTCGGCTCCCGGCGCAGAGGGTCATATGCATAGCGCTTGCAGCAGCCGTTTTCCGGGAGCTGCCCCAGCAGGCATTTCGAGGCTCCCTGTGCGCTGACGCTGTGCAGGCAGTAGGCGCAGCTCGGCTCAATGCGGCTGCCGAACAGCGCGTCGTTTTTCTTTTTCTTTTTGCGTCCGAACAAAATGACATTCCTCCGGTTCCTTTGATACGCCTATTGTAGCATCTTGCCGCCGGAATTTCCACCATGAATTTGTGAATGCCATGGACAAAGGCGCGGGCGTATGCTATATTGAAAAAAACGGATTGGAGGCATGCGCTGTGATCTCGCTGAAAAAGGTGGATCTGAGCAATATTCGGTCGATTCTCGAGCTTTCCGTCGATGAGACGCAGAAAAGCTTTGTCGCCGACAACACGGCAAGCATCCTTGAGGCGTATGCGACGCAGGCCTCAGGCTTTACGGCGCTGCCGTTCGGCATTTATGAGGACGAGACGCCGGTGGGGTTTGTGATGTTCGGATATGACACGCTCGGCGACGAGGACGAGCCGGAGGTCGCTGCGAAGAATTACTGTATCTGGCGGTTTATGATTGACCGCCGGTTTCAGGGGCGCGGACTCGGCAGGGCGGCGCTGGCGGCGTCTCTTGACTACCTGCGCACCATGCCGTGCGGGGAAGCCGCGCAGTGCTGGCTTTCTTACGAGCCGGAAAACAGCCGGGCGAGGGCGCTGTATCAGGCGGCGGGATTTCATGAAAACGGAGAGATATGCGGCGGGGAGATCGTCGCGGTGCGCGATCTGTGACGGGTGCTCAGGGCCGTCTGCCGGTTTTCGGCGGACGGCCCTTTTCCGTGCAGGAAAGCAGGAAAAAGACGGAGAGGGCGAGCAAAGCGGCAGACGCGGCCGCGCCGGATGCCGTCGGCGCAGCGGAAAGCGCACGGCCGGAAAGTGACGCGGCGGCTTCGCTCGCGGGAAAGAAATGCGCAAGCACGCGGTAGCACGCGGCGGCGGTCACGCCGTTTGCCAGCCGCGAGAGCAGGTACAGCATTTTTTTCATCGGAAAGCCGGCGGAGCGGAAAAAGGAAAAGATCTGCAGATGAATGCAGAGGCCGCCGAAGCCCAGACCGAAGGCAATCAGCGCAGGCGCCGTGTGCCAGTATGCGCTGTGGATGACGCCGCTTGTAACCTCCAGAAGAAAGGAGAGGACGGCTCCGGCGGTCGGAACCGTCATGCCGAGCCGTGAAAGCAGCCCGGCGAGACCCTGAAACAAACCGGAGCCGTGGAGAACGGCAAGCAGCGAGGAAAAGGCAACCACAAAGCCGCACATGGCAGCCATGGCGGAAACACCGTCCTGCACCGCACGGGTCACGCCGCCCGCATTCCGCGGCGAAGGCTTTTCCGGCTGCGCGGGCTTTTCCACAAAGCGCGCGAGACACAGCCCGGTGAGCAGCGGGGCAATCAGGCAGGCCAGAAAGAGCAGCATGCCGGTGTGTGTGCTGCCGAGCATCACGGCGCCCGTATAGGCGGCCGCGAAGGCATAGCCCGGGGACGTGCAGAAGCAGAGCAGCCGTGCAGCCTCGGCGCGCGACAGGCGGCCGTCTCCGTAAAGCTGGGCCGCAATCTTCGCGCCGGTGGGGTAGCCGGCGGTCAGGCCGAATACGAGCGCGGGCGCGGCACAGGACGGCAGACGGAACGCATGGCGCATAACCGGCGCCAAAGGGCGGAAAAGCAGATCGGCCGCCGCGCTTTTTGCCGTTATGCAGGCAAGCAGGACGAACGGAAACAGCGCGGGCACAAGGGTATTGAGACAGGTATAGATACCGGTGAGGATGCCGCTTGCCGCGTCGGTCCGGTAGGCGATCAGCAGCGCGCAGAGTGCAAACAGCGCAGCGGCGGCACAGACGCTGCGGGCGGCCTGCACGGACTGTTTCAGCGGGCGGACAATGGTTTTCAAGGCGGTTCCCTCCCCGTGTATCGGATCTGCTTCAGTATATGCGCCGCGCCGCCCGCATATTTATTGCGGAGAAGGGAGGCACGGCGATGGGTACCATGGCGGATAAGATCCGGTTCGGGCTGACCGGCGGCACCATTCGCACGGAGGTTCTCGGCAGCAGCCGCATGATCCTCGAAGGGTGCGACGGGATTATCGAATACGGCCCGGAGCAGGTGGGCCTGCGGTGCGGGCGGCAGCAGGTGTGGGTGACGGGGCAGAACCTTCAGTTTGTGTGCGTGGAAGAGGACAGCACCGTGCTGGCCGGCAGAATCGAGGCGATTGCGTTCAAATGACGGAGAAGATTACCCGGTGGCTGTTCGGTACGGCCAAGGTGCGCGTTTCGGGCGATACGGCGCGGTTCATCAATGTGGCGGTGAAAAGCGGCGCCGGGCCGCTTGAGCTGTGCCGGGACGGCGCGGATGCGCTGCTCACGATCCGCGCGCGGGACTTCAAAAAGCTGCACAGGATCAAAATCCGCACGCACACACGCGTCCGGCTGGTGAAGAAATCCGGCGGGCCGTTTCTTCTGCGCCGCTTGCTGCGCCGCCCGGGGCTTGTGCTGGGTGCGGCGCTCGGCGCTGCGCTTTTTGTCTATTTGTCGGGATTCTATTGGGGCGTCGGCATCAGCGGCGAAGCGCCGTATTCCAAAAGCGAGCTTCTGGCGGCGGCGGAGCGCTGCGGCGCCTATATCGGCGCGTCAAAAAAGGAACTGGACACGGCGCTGGCGTCCAGCCGGGTGATGCGCGAGCTGCCCCGCCTTTCCTGGGCGTCGCTCAATACGGAGGGGTGCTTTATCACGCTGAATGTGCGCGCTTCCCTGGAAAAGGAGCAGGGCGCGTCTCATGAAGGCGCTTATGACGTCGTTGCGTCGCGCGCGGGATTGGTGCGGAAGATTACGGCGGAAAGCGGAACGGTGCTCGTCGAGGTCGGATCCGCAGTCGCGGAGGGACAGGTGCTCGTTTCGGGTGTGACGGAGATCGGCGATCCGTGGGGCGAGGAACCGCTGCGCCATCTGCTTTCCCACGCGCGCGCCGAGGTGATTGCCGAAACACGCCATACCTTTACGGCGTCCTGTCCGCTGAAAACGGAATCCGTGCGTGAAATTCCCCGCGGCGAACGGCATGCGCTGTATGTGCTGGGTGTACGCATTCCGATCAGCCTGTCCGGCGCGCCGAAAGCGGACCGCACCGCCTGCTCAAGCGAGACGCTGACGCTGCTGGGAACGGAGCTGCCCGTCCGGCTGGAGACGCTGCGCGCGGTCGATCTGGAGCCGGAAACGGTGGAATTTACCGAGGAGGAGGCCAGAAGACGCGCGCTCGAGGAGGTGCGCCAGCTGGAAGAATTCTGCCTCGGCGAAACGGGGGAGCTGCTTTCCGAGGAGATCGATTATTGGGTGAAGGACGGCGTGGTGTATGCTTCCGCCGCCTGCGTCTGCCTGGAAAATATTGCGCAAGAAGTGTCGCTCACAGACGGACAGTAGGTGCGATTCACGGCGCTTTTTGCTGCCGTTTGTCGGAAATGTACAGGGAGTGCCGCAAATTTCATGCAAAATTTCGTGACCACATTTGGAACGGTTATGGTATAATAACCGCAGGGCGGTTATTATACCATGAATTTTTATTGTCCCGTCCAGTTTGCCGCTTTGCGGCAACGGACGATGGACAGAGATGGCGGCACGCGTTCCGCGTTTGCGCCATCACGAACCGCAGGGCGGTTATTATACCATGAATTTTTATTGTCCCGTCCAGTTTGCCGCTTTGCGGCAACGGACGATGGACAGAGATGGCGGCACGCGTTCCGCGTTTGCGCCATCACGAACCGCAGGGCGGTTATTATAGCATGAATTTTTGTTGTCCCGTCCAGTTTGCCGCTTTGCGGCAACGGACGATGGACAGAGATGGCGGCACGCGTTCCGCGTTTGCGCCATCACGAACCGCAGGGCGGTTATTATAGCATGAATTTTTGTTGTCCCGTCCAGTTTGCCGCTTTGCGGCAGCGGACGATGGACAGGGATGGCAGTCATACCGCGGCAAAGGGAGAATAATTTGGAAAAAAGTATTTATGTGGAAAAAGCTGAGCATGCGGCGGAGCTGTTCGGAAGCTTTGATGCGCATGTCAAGCGGATTGAAAAAGCATTTGACGTTGCGATTTCCTGCCGGGATTCGCAGGTTAAGATAACGGGCGAGGAGCCCGGCGTATCGCAGGCGTACCGTACGGCGGAGAGCCTGCTCAGACTGATCGAAAAGGGCGAGACGCTGAACGATCAGAATGTCGGCTACTGCATGGATATGGTGCGCGAGGACCGGGAGGCGCAGATGGTGCCGCTTGCGGGGGACTGCATTTGCATTACCGCCAAGGGCAAGCCGGTCAAGCCGAAAACGGTCGGCCAGAAGGCGTACTGCGAGAACATCAGGAAGAACACCGTCACCATCGGCGTCGGGCCGGCCGGTACAGGCAAAACCTATCTGGCCGTTGCGATGGCGGTTACGGCGTTCCGCGCGCAGCAGGTGAGCCGCATTATTCTGACGCGCCCCGCGGTCGAGGCGGGCGAGAAGCTCGGCTTTCTGCCGGGCGACCTGCAGCAGAAGGTCGATCCCTATCTGCGTCCGCTCTACGACGCGCTGTTCGACATGCTCGGTGCGGAGACGTATCAGCGGTATGTGGAGCGCGGCAGCATTGAGGTTGCGCCGCTCGCGTATATGCGCGGCAGAACGCTGGACGACAGCTTTGTGATCCTCGACGAGGCGCAGAACACCACCTGCGAGCAGATGAAAATGTTCCTGACGCGTCTCGGCTTCAATTCTAAAATGGTCATCACCGGTGACATCACACAGATCGATCTGCCGGACGGCAAGCGCTCCGGCCTGCGCGACGCCATGCGCGTGCTGAAAAATGTCGACGATATCGCGATTTTTCGGTTTACGGAAAAGGACGTCGTGCGTCACCGTCTGGTACAGGATATCATACGGGCGTACGAAAGGGCGTCCGCTGCAAAATAAATTCCCTCAAGCGAAAGGATTTTAGCATATGGAAAAAATCAGAGTCATCATCACAAACAACCAAAAGGCGGTAAAGGTTCCCACCGGCGTGCGCATGCTGATCCGCCGCTGCTGCCACGCGGTTCTGCGGATGGAGAAGTTTGAGGATTCCGCTGAAATCAGCGTGACCTTCGTCGATAATGAACAGATCCGCGAATTGAACGCACAGTACCGCAATAAAGACAGTGCCACCGATGTGCTTTCTTTCCCGATGGGTGAGAACGGCGTGTATGACATCAACCGCGATACCGGCGCGAAGATCCTCGGAGACATTGTGCTTTCCATGGAAATGGCTATGGAGCAGGCCAAGCGCTACGGCCACAGCCTCGAGCGCGAGATCGGCTATCTGACGGCGCATTCGATGCTGCATCTGCTCGGCTATGACCATGAGAACGGCGGCATGGAACGCGTGCGCATGCGCGAAAAGGAAGAATACGTCATGTCGCAGCTCGGCCTGCCGGGTACGTCCAGCTATACCGTGTAATTATGGTACCGGACTGGAAAACTAAGGGAAAGCGCCGCACGCTCGCAGACAGCTTCGGCGATGCGGCGCGCGGCTTTCTTTATGCGGTCAAAACAGAGCGAAACATGCGTATACACGTCACGGCAGCGGTATACGTTTTGTTTTTTTCGCGGTTTCTCGGCGTGACGCGCGGGGAATATGCCGCGCTGCTTCTTGCGGTGGCGATGGTGATCACGGCGGAGGGCTTCAACACCGCAATTGAAATGCTGTGCGATTTTGCGCAGAAAAGCTACAACCGGTTTATCGGCAGGACGAAGGATATTGCGGCGGGAGCGGTGCTGGTGAGCGCTGTTTTTGCCGCTTTTGTCGGCGTGACGGTCTTGTGGCGGCCGGCGGAGCTTTGGACGCTTGCGCAGACGGTTTTCACCTCGCCTGTCTGGTGCCCGCTGTTTGTGCTCACGGCGGCGCTGGCGCTCGTCTTTATTTTTGCCGGCCCTGAGGGCATCGCGGGATGGTTTGAACGGAAAAAGAAGAAATAAAGGATTATCACTATGGAAACACCTAATTATATGAACGAAAAATCGGCGTTTATCGCCATTGTGGGGCGGCCGAACGTCGGCAAGTCCTCCATTTTGAACCGGCTGATCGGCACAAAGCTCGCGATTGTTTCGAGCAAGCCGCAGACAACGCGCACGCGCATTATGGGCGTGTGGACGGAGGCGGAAACGCAGCTCGTATTCATCGACACACCGGGTCTCATCAAGCCGAAGAATTCCCTCGGCGATTATATGGTCAAGAGTGTCACGCAGTCCGTTGCGGGCGTGGACGCCTGCCTGCTCGTCGCGGAGGCGCACACGAAGATTTCCAAAGCGGACGAGGAGCTGGCCGCGCGGTTCAAGGCGCTCGACCTGCCCGCCGTGCTGGCCATCAATAAAATTGACCTGTTGGAGGACAAAAGCCTTCTGATGGAGCAGATCGCGGCGCTCTCAAAGCTGTATGATTTTGACGCGGTGGTGCCGGTTTCCGCAAAGGACGGCAACGGTATGGACGCGCTCAAGGCGGAGCTGAAGCGCCTTGCGCAGCCGGGCGGGCATTTTTTCTCGGAGGATACGCTCACGGATCAGCCCGAGCGCGTGATTGCCGCCGAAATCGTGCGCGAGAAAATCCTGCGCTTTACGGATAAGGAAATCCCGCACGGCGTTGCGGTCGTGACGGAAAGCATGAAGGAGCGCGACGACATCACGGACATTGACGCGACGATTTACTGCGAGCGCGATACGCATAAGGGCATTCTGATCGGCAAGGGCGGCGCGATGCTGAAGAAGATCGGCTCGAAGGCGCGCGAGGACATGGAGCGCTTCTTCGACTGCAAAATCAACCTGCGCCTGTGGGTGAAGGTCAAGGAGGACTGGCGGCAGCGCCCGGAGGTGCTGACATCACTCGGCTTCGACAAACGCGACCTTTTGAATTGAGCGCCCTAGCACAAACATTTTGAAAATTCTGCCGAAAACGGTCGATAAAAGATTTATTTTCCTGTTATACCCTCTTTGGAAACGCAAATACTGTAAGCGTAATCCCGCGAAAGGCCGCGGGCCTGCCCGCAGACCGACGCGTGAAAAGGAGGAACCGGTATGAGGATTCCCGGCGAGGATCTTTTGAGATACGAGAACACGGACGCGGCTGTTCAGGCGGAAAACAAGGCGTGGAACAGCTTTTACCACAGCGGAAAAGTGGAGGATTATATTCGGTACGCACAGCTTCGGCGCGGGGAAAAGCCCGGCGCCTATTCCAGTACGGCAGGAGTCCAGCATGCAGGTAAAGACTCAGGGACTGATCATTAAGGAGCAGACCGTCGGCGAAAGCGACCGGCTCGTTACGGTGCTGACCCGGGACGCCGGTGTGCTGCGCGCGTTTGCGCGGCGCGCCAAAAATCCCAAGGACAGCAAGAGCGCGGCGACGCAGCTGCTCTGCTATTCCCGCCTTTCGGTGTACAAAGGGCGGGAAAAATACATAATCGACGACGCTGAACCGATCGAGGTCTTTTTCGGACTTCGGCGGGATATCGGCGCGCTTGCGCTTGCGCAGTACTTCTGTGAGCTGGCGTATCTCATGGTGCCGGAGGAGACGGACTCCGAGGAGTATTTGCGGCTTGTGCTAAATTCCCTGCACTTTCTCGCGAAGGGCACGCGCCCGAAGCGGATGCTGCAGTCCGTGACGGAGCTTCGGATGCTGTCCGCCGCGGGCTATATGCCCGACCTCGTCGCGTGCGCGGACTGCGCGGCGTATGAATCGGACGTGATGTATTTTCTGCCGGACAGCGGCATTCTGCGCTGTAAGGACTGCTTTCACGGCGCGAACGAGCCGTATATCGCGCTGCCGCCCGGCGTGCTGACCGCGATGCGGCATATCGCCTACGCCGATTTTGAAAAGCTGTATGCGTTTTCCCTGCCGGAGGAGGCGCTCAAAATTCTGAACGCCGCCACGGAAAGCTACGTTGTGCGCACGCTGCACACGATGCCGAAGACGCTGGAATTCTATCAATCGTTTTTGGACTGAGGATGTTTTTGAAACAGAGGAGATCG
>JBJEOO010000130.1:0-11999 GCA_051880755.1 Hominenteromicrobium sp. | reverse complement strand
GGCTATTACGATCAGGCTCAGGGCAATCTTGACGAAAACAAGACCGTGATCGACGAAATCTGGGATCTGCACCCGTACATGACACAGACGCAGGTGCGAAGCGCGCTGGCTGTTTTTCTGTTCCGCGGTGAAGACGTCTACAAGCCGGTCAAGGGACTCAGCGGCGGCGAACGCGCGCGTGTTCTTCTGCTGAAGCTGATGCTCTCCAAAGCCAACCTGCTGATTCTCGACGAGCCGACCAACCATCTGGATATCGGCTCATGTGAAGCGCTGGAAAACGCGCTGCTCGGCTATGACGGCACCCTGCTGATCGTATCACACGACCGATACCTGATCAACAAGCTTGCCGATAAGATCTATTACCTCGATCCCACGGGTACAACGCTGTATCCCGGCAATTACGACGCTTATCTCGAGACGCGCCGGCAGAAGGAAGCCGCCGCCGAAGCTGCTGCCGCTGAAGAAACCGCTGCCAAGCCGAACGCTTACCGGCAGAAAAAGGAGCGCGCCTCCGAAATCCGCAAAAAGAAAGCGGCACTTTTGAAATGCGAGCGCGATATCGAAGCGGCGGAGCTGGAAACGGAAGCGCTGAACGAGAAGCTGCTCGACCCCGAAATTGCGAGTGATTATGAACAGACGCTCGACATTACCAACCGGATCACCGCCTGCAAAGAGCAAGCCGACGCGCTGATGAACGAATGGACGGCGCTCAATATTTGGCTGGAAGAAAACGGCGAAGCATAAAGCGCGGAAAGGAACCGATATGAACGTAAAAATCATCACACTCGGCTGCAAGGTCAACCAGTATGAATCCGAGGCCATGCTCTCCACCCTGCTGCAGAACGGCTTTTCCGCCGCTTCCGACACACAAGCCGCAGATGTCGTTGTGCTGAACTCCTGCACGGTCACAGCCGAAAGCGACCGCAAGGTCCGGCAGGTTTTCCGTCGTGCCAAGAAAGACAATCCGGATGCCGTTATGGTGCTGACGGGCTGCATGGCGCAGGCGTTTCCGGAGGATGCCAAGCGTCTTGAGGAAGCGGATATCATTCTCGGCACATCGAACCGGCAGCGGCTGCTGCCCGATCTGCTCACGTTTCTCTCCACACGCCAGCGCATTGTCGATATTGCGCCGCACACAAACGATGAAAAATTCGAGCATCTCGAGGTGGACAGCTTCACCGGGCGGACACGCGCTTTTGTGAAGATTGAGGACGGCTGCAACCGTTTCTGCTCGTACTGCATCATTCCTTACGCGCGCGGACGCGTGCGGTCCAAGCCGCTTGACGATTTGAAAAAGGAACTGCATCAGCTTGCGGGAAACGGCTATCGCGAGGTCGTGCTGACCGGCATTAACCTTTCCGCCTACGGACAGGAATTCGGCCTGCATCTGTGCGATGCGATCGAGGCGGCCTGTGCCACGGACGGCATTGAGCGCGTACGGCTCGGTTCTCTGGAACCGGAACAGCTTTCCGAGGCGGTCATCCGCCGCATGGCCGGGCAGGAAAAGCTCTGCCCGCAGTTTCATCTCTCGCTCCAAAGCGGATGCGACGCAACGCTGCGCCGCATGAACCGCCATTATACCGCTGACGAATACCGCACCATCGTGCGCAATCTCCGCGCGGCTTTTGACAATGCCGCCATCACAACGGATATCATGGTTGGTTTTGCCGGCGAAACGGACGAGGAATTCCGCGCGTCGCTCGCTTTTGCCGAGGAAATTGCTTTTGCGAAAGTGCATGTCTTTGCCTATTCCCGCCGTCCCGGCACCAGGGCTTATGCGATGGGCGACCAGCTTACAAACGCCGTCAAGGAAGCCCGCAGCCGCGAGATGATCCGCGTAACGACCGGTACGCAGAAGCGGTTCTATGCCGCTCAGGTCGGACGTACGGAGCAGGTTCTGTTTGAACGCGCGGTTTCCGAAGGCGTTTACGAGGGCTATTCCATGAACTATACGCCTGTCCTTGCGGAAAGCCGCACGCCGCTTTCCGGTGAGATCCGCCCGGTTCATATTGACGGGTTCAGTGAGACACACTGCACGGGCAGCATTGAAAATCCATAACCGGAAGCCGGATGTTTCGTTACGCCAAGTAACGGGAAATTACTGGTTTGGCTAAAAAAGAATCGAACGGGCGGTTGGCACGATTCTATCAACCGCCGTATCCGGACAGCATAAAAGGGCTTGCCGTCTGTTCTTCACAGGCAGCAAGCCCTTTCGGCTGCATGAATCATGCTGTTTTCAAATATTATCCGACCTTTTGTGCCGCTGTCAATCGACGGCGAGCCGAATTCGTCTGATTTATGTGCGGCGGACAAACGCCTTTTTCGGCATCTTGCAGACCGGACAGGTCCAGTTTTCTCCAAGCTCCTCAAAGCTGAAGTTCGGGTCGCTGTACACATAACCGCAGACCGAGCAGACGAAGCTCTCGCCGCTGCTCTTATCGAAAGTGCTTTCCGGCGGAATATAGGTCGGAGAGCCGACCGGAGAAAGGCCGTGCATTTCCGAGCGGTAATATGCGTATGTCATCGGCGTGCCGATGGCGGTGTCGCTGCCGGCAACGATTTCCGCCGCAAAGATAACCTCCTGTCCGAGATCCAGCGTGCCGATCACCTTGCAGAGGAACCAGCAGCAGGTATTCTCCTTGACAACCGGAACACCTTCAATCAGAACCTTATGCCGGATATTTTTCAGCTTATTCGTATGCTTTCCGCTGACAAGGCCCAACGCGCCGATCACGCTGGCGGGCGTGTCGGTGGAAAGAACGGATATGGTGAACAGACCGTTTCTGCGGATGGCCGCACAGCTGTGCGTATCCTTGGTCAGTGTGACGAGCACTTTTTCCGGAGAGCTGCTGGAAACCTGTACAACAGAAGTTGCCACGCAGGCGTTGGGATGGCCTTCATATTCGGTACCTATCACATACATGCCATAGGATAAATTGCTTAATACTGCCGGGTTCATCGATCATTCCGTCCTTTCCTGCAAAATCGGGCTTGCCTGTATGATATTCATTTTATGCCTGATGCTTCTTTTTTATGCTGTCCCAGTACGCCTTGAAGGCCTGCTCGTTTTTGTTGTCGCCGAATGTGTAATACGAAGCGCCGAGCAGCGCGTCAGGCAGGTACTGCTGATCGGTCCAGTGATCCGGGTAGTCGTGCGGATACCGGTAAAACTGTCCTTTCTTCTCAACCTCCGCGCCGTCATAATGGCGGTTCTGAAGCGAACGCGGGATGCTGCCGGTTCTGCCCTTCTGTACGTCGGCCATGGCCGCATCGATAGCGGCTTCTCCGCTGTTCGATTTTGGCGCCAGTGCGACAAGAATTACGGCGTCCGCCAGCGGGATGCGCGCCTCCGGCAGACCGACCATTGCCGCGGCGTCGACGGCCGCCTTGACAATCGGGATAATCTGCGGCCACGCAAGACCGACATCCTCGCAGGCGCAGACCATCAGTCTGCGGCATGCGGAGGGCAGGTCGCCCGCTTCCAGAAGCCGCGCGAGATAGTGCAGCGCAGCATCCGGATCGGAACCGCGCATGGATTTCTGAAAAGCCGAGACGATGTCATAGTGCTCGTCTCCCCCACGGTCATACCGCAGCGCGCTGCGCTGGGTCAATTCGCGGGCAAGCTCCATTGTGACAAGCATTTCCGGCTCACGCTGTACGGCCACGGTGCAAAGCTCCGCCGCATTCATGGCCTTGCGCACATCGCCGCCGCAGGCCGATGCAATATAGGCCGCCACACCGTCTTCCAGCCGGATATCGGCGCCGGCTTCTTCCGCGAGCAGCCGGAACGCACGTTCCACAGCCCGGGCGACTTCTTCTTTCTCCACCGGCTTGAATTCAAAAACCGTTGAGCGGCTCAGAATGGCGTTATACACATAAAAATACGGATTTTCGGTCGTGGAAGCAATCAGTGTAATACTGCCGTTCTCAATGAATTCGAGCAGGGTCTGCTGCTGCTTCTTGTTGAAATACTGGATCTCATCGAGGTAAAGCAGAACACCGTTGGCCGCGTGCAGCGTATTGACCTGCGCCACTACGTCGCGGATATCCGCCGTCGATGCGGTGGTTCCGTTAAGCTTGCAAAGGTGCATGTTGGTGTTTCGGGCAATAATGGATGCAACCGTGGTTTTGCCGACACCGGACGGGCCGTAAAAGACCATATTCGGAATCGTGCCCGATTCAATGATCCGGCGAAGCACCTTGCCTTTGCCGAGAATATGCGATTGTCCCACGACGTCGTCCAGCGTCTGCGGCCGGATACGGTCGGCAAGCGGTGCCCTCATTGGCTTTCCTCCGGAAACGATTGAATTACTTGTAGAGCGGATATTTGCTGAGCAGCTCCGTGACCTTTGCGCGGATTGCGTCCGCACTGTTTTCAAAGTCCGTTGCGCACATCCAGATGCATGCCGCGATCACATCCATGTCCGCTTCCTTCAGGCCGCGCGTCGTGACCGCAGGTGTGCCGAGACGGACGCCGCTTGTGACAAACGGGCTTCTCTGCTCGTTCGGGATGGTATTCTTGTTTGCCGTGATATACACCTCGTCGAGGCGGTGCTCCAGCTCCTTGCCGGTCAGCTCGCCTTCGGAAAGATCGAGCAGCATCAGGTGGTTGTCCGTACCGCCGGAAACCAGCTTCATGCCGCGGTCCGTCAGGCCTTTTGCAAGCGCCTGAGCGTTTTTGACCGTCTGCTCGGCGTAAGTTTTGAACTCGGGCTTCAGGGCTTCACCGAGACAAACCGCTTTGGCCGCGATGATATGCATCAGCGGGCCGCCCTGTGTACCGGGGAAAATAGCCTTGTCGATCTTCTTGGCCAGCTCTTCGCGGCAGAGAATCATGCCGCCGCGCGGACCGCGGAGCGTCTTGTGCGTCGTGGTTGTCACAACATCGGCATACGGAACCGGGTTCATGTGGCATCCGCCCGCGACAAGGCCGGCAATATGGGCCATGTCAACCATCAGATATGCGCCGCAGGCGTCCGCAATCTCGCGGAATTTCCTGAAATCAATGGCGCGCGGATATGCGCTTGCCCCGGCCACAATCAGCTTCGGCTTGAGGGTCATGGCCTGTTCCATCAGCTTATCATAATCAATGACGTGCGTGACCGGGTCAACACCGTATGCCGCAAAATTATAATAGGTGCCGGACATGTTGACCGGAGAGCCGTGCGTCAGGTGTCCGCCTTCGGCAAGGTTCATGCCGAGAACCGTATCGCCGGGCTGCAGGAGTGCAAAGTACACAGCCAGATTGGCCTGTGCGCCGGAATGCGGCTGGACGTTTGCGTGCTCCGCTCCGAAGAGTCTGCATGCGCGCTCACGGGCGATATTTTCCACGATATCGACATCCTGGCAGCCGCCGTAATACCGGTGAGCCGGATAGCCCTCCGCGTATTTGTTTGTCAGAACCGTGCCCATCGCAGCCATAACGGCGGGCGAAACGATGTTTTCGGACGCGATCAGCTCGAGATTGCGGCGCTGGCGTTTAAGCTCAAGCTCCATGGCTTCGCCGACTTCGGGGTCTGTTTCCGCGACGAAACCGATTGTGTTCAGAAGATCACCGTACATAAGTTATACATCCCTTCGTGGTAATTTAGTTTGATTATACGCTTTTCTTCTCAAAATGGCAATAGGTGATTCACCAAGATATAGTGGATGGCGTAAAGCAAAAGCAAATGCGCCGGGTATATGATGTAGAAAAAGTATTTGAGCGAGCATACGCCGCGCTTTCCGTTATAGAGCAGAATCGGCACGCTGGCCGCGATTGCATAAACCTGCGTGAGGTTGCCGTCGTACAGATATTGTCCGTAGGTCAGCGCGGAGAACGTAATGGCGTCAATTCCGCGGTACTTCTGGAAAAGGAAGAAGCACAGCGGCACCAGCACGCCGTAGATGCCGTAACTGAAGTGCAGGAAATACGGCGCAATAATCAGTGCCAGCGCGCCGATAAACAGGAAAATATTCCGGCTCTTCGCGGAGGCGTCGAGCAAGCGCATGACGAGCAGCGCCGCTAAAAGCGTAAAGAGGATATTCTGTCCGCCGAATTCCAGCCATGTGCCGTGGAACAGCAGATCATACGGAACTTCAGACAGTACGGCAAAGATTGCGATGCGCAGCGCGTAGCGTTTGAAATTGCGCGTATGCTGGTAGCCTTGTACCAGCAGAAAAGCGTAAATCGGCATGGAGATCCGCCCAATATAGCGCAGCCAGATCACCTGAGGAAAGAAAACCGCGCCGACATGGTCAATGATCATGGTGATCAGCGCGATCAGCTTTAATGTAAATGCGGACATGCAAACCCATCCTTTCGATAAAAATAAATTTACCACCGAATTGCGGTATTGTCAATCGAACGCAAAAGGTGTAAAATAAAATTTAAATTCGGGTCAGGCAAAGGATTTGCAGAATTGAGGAGATTTCCCGCTTGTCTGCCCTGCTTCTGGAGGCTGCATATGACGAAAAAACAGCGCGCGCTTCTCGCTGTGGAGGCGCTCAAGAATGAATATCCCGATGCAATCTGCTCGCTCACCTATACCGATCCCCTGCAGCTTCTGATTGCAACGCGGCTCTCGGCACAGTGCACGGATGCGCGTGTCAACCTCGTGACGCCGGCGCTTTTTGAACGGTTTCCGACGCTCGACGCGTTCTGTGCGGGCACGGAGGAGGAAATCGCCGAGCTGATCCGTTCCTGCGGCTTGTACAAGACAAAAGCAAAGGATATTTTCAGGATGTGCCATGTCCTGCGCGATGAATACGGCGGCGTGATTCCCGATACGGTCGAGGAGCTGACAAAGCTGCCGGGCGTCGGCAGAAAGACGGCAAATCTGGTCGTCGGCGATATTTATAAAAAGCCCGCCGTTGTGACGGATACGCACTGCATCCGCATTGCCGGGCGGCTGGGCCTTACCGAAAGTACGGTGCCGCTCAAGGTGGAAAAAGACCTGCGCGCCGTTTTGCCGCCGGAGGAAAGCAACGACTTCTGCCACCGCACGGTTCTGCATGGCCGCGCGGTCTGCTCCGCCAGAAGTCCGAAATGCGAAATCTGCTGCATGCGTGCGTTCTGCAAGAACCCGGTTAAGAGCACCCACGGGGAGACTTCAAAATGAAGTGTGTGCTGCATAGTCCGGTTCCGGCGCCCTGCGGCGCACTGCCGGACCGGGACGCGATCCATCCGGCAGACGGACAGGCAGTCTGGCTGTGCGGCGATACCGCGCAGATTTTATAAAACCGATATAAAAACGAAAGGATGAGAATTATGTTCAAGTTCTGCAAGACTCAGCTTTGGGAATGCTCCCGCACGCTTTCCGACGTTGCGATGGGCAGAAAGCCCGCCGAAACCGTCATTCGCGGCGCACGGCTCGTCAATGTCTGCACGCACGAGATTCAGGAGAATACCGACGTTGCGATTGCATGCGGACGGATTGCGCTTGTCGGCGACGCTTCGCACTGCATCGGCGAAGAAACGAAGGTCATCGACGCTGCGGGACAGCTCATTGCGCCGGGCTTCCTCGACGGTCATATTCACATCGAATCTTCGATGATGACGCCTGTTGAATATGCAAAAGCGGTATTGCCCCACGGCACGACCGGCATTTATTATGACCCGCATGAAATCTGCAATGTACTCGGGCTCAAGGGCGTTGACCTGATGGCGCAGGACGCTGCCAAAACGCCGCTCAAGGCGATGCTGACCACCCCCTCCTGCGTGCCGGCTGTTCCGGGCTTTGAGGATTCCGGTGCGGAAATCGCACCGGCGGATATCGCTTCCGAGATGCGGCACGACTATACGGTCGGTCTCGGTGAAATGATGAACTTCCCGGGCATTCTGGGTTCGGCTGAGGCGACGCACGGGATCACCGGGGAAACCCTGAAAGCCGGGAAGATCGTGACCGGCCATTATTCGGTGCCGGAAACGGGCGCCGGCCTGAACGCCTACATTGCAAGCGGCGTGCGCTGCTGCCACGAATCCACCCGTGCCGAGGACGCGCTCGAGAAGATGCGCCGCGGCATGTACGCGATGATGCGTGAAGGCTCTGCATGGCATGACCTGCAGGAGGTTTCCAGAGCAATTACCGAACACACCGTCGATACGCGTTATGCGGTCATGATTTCGGATGATACACATCCGCACACATTGCTTGCGGACGGACACCTCGATCATATTGTGCGCCGCGCCGTTTCGTTTGACATCGATTTCATCACAGCCGTTCAGATGGTCACGCTGAACTGTGCGCAGTGCTTCAAGATGGACGACGAGATCGGCTCCATCACGCCGGGCAAGTGCGCCGACATTGTTTTCATCGACAACGAGCGCGATATCAACATCACGCGGGTGCTGATCGACGGCGATACCGTCGCTGAAAACGGCAGGCTGACGGTTGATCTGCCGGAATCCGAATTCCCCGGCTGGGCAATGGACACCATGCACATCGGTGAGACCATTACGCCGGATACCTTTAAGATTTACACGGACAAAAAGGACTTTGCCACTGTGCGTGCAATAGAGATTATCCCCGTGCATGTCGGCGACTACGAACGCCATGTGAAGCTCAGAGTCGAAAACGGCGAGTTGAAGAGCGACCCGGAGCAGGATGTTCTGAAAGCCTTTGTCTTTGAACGCCACAATAAAACCGGAAAGCACGGCGTCGGCTTTGTCAAGGGCTTCCACGTCCGGTGCGGTGCAATGGCTTCCACCGTGGCGCACGACGCGCACAACCTGCTGGTTGTCGGTACGAATGATGAGGATATGGCACTGGCGGCCAATACGCTGATCGCATGCGGCGGCGGTGAAGTGATTGTTCAGAACGGCAAAGTGCTCGGCTGTGTGCCGCTTCCCTTCGCCGGCCTGATGAATACGAAGTCTGCCGAAGAAATGAACGCGCTCGTCGAACAGCTCGGCGATGCTTGGAAGGCAATCGGCTGCGATATTCAGTCTCCGTTTATGACGATGGCGCTGATTCCGCTTGCCTGCCTGCCGGAGCTGCGCCTGACCGACCGCGGTCTGGTTGACTGCACGACCTTCTCCTTCACAAGCCTTGAGGTTGAGGAAGAATAATCAAAACACATACAGGAATGGAGTTTTGCACGATGGTACACGATTTTGAAACGCTTGTTTCGCGCCGCGGCTGCGGTTCCGGCAAGTGGGAAATGATGCTCAAAAACAATCCGGATATCGCAGACGGCATTGCGCCGCTTTCCGTTGCGGATATGGAGCTGAAGAATCCGCCGGAGATCATTGAGGGACTGAAGGATTATCTGGATACGCATATTCTCGGCTATACGTCCCCGACGGATGCGTACTATGAGGCGGTCTGCGGCTGGATGCAGCGCCGCCACAACTGGACGGTTAAGCCGGAAGAAATCATCGTGACCGCCGGCGTTGTCACCGCGCTGTTCACGGCGGTTCTCGCGTATACCGAGCCGGGCGACGGCGTCATCACCACCCCGCCGGTTTACGGTCCTTTCGGCTTTTCCATCAAGCAGAACGGACGCGTGAATGTCGAATGCCCGCTGATCAACGACAACGAGCGCTACACCTTGGATTTCGAGCGGTTTGAAGCGCTCTGTGCCAAGGATGAAAATAAAATGTTCATTCTCTGCAGCCCGCACAATCCGGCCGGCCGCGTCTGGACAAAGGAAGAGCTTTCAAAGATCGGCGAAATCTGCGCCAGACATCATGTTTTTGTCGTGAGCGACGAGATTCATTTTGATCTCATTATGCCCGGATATGAGCACATTGTATTCCCGAAGGCCTGTGAAAACGGCTGTCCGGAGTATATCGTCTGCACGGCGCCGAGCAAGACCTTTAACCTCGCAACCCTGCAGACCTCAAATATTGTAATCCCGGATGAAGAGAACCGCAGAAAGTTCCAGAACGTTCTGGATACAATGCATATCAATGCCGCCGCAGCGCTCGGCCTCGAAGCCTGCCGTCTCGGCTATACGCAGTGTGAGGGCTGGCTGAATGAGGTCATTGAACTGATCTGGAAGAATTTCCGGCTTTGTGCGGAGTTTATTGACAAGCATTGCCCGGAACTCACCTACAGCCGGCTTGAAGGCACATATCTGATGTGGATCAACTGTGAAGCGCTTGGGCTTGACGATAACAGGCTGCATGAACTGCTGCACAAGCATGACATTTACTGCAACGACGGCCGGTTCTTCTCGGCAGGCGGCGAGCGCCACATCCGCATCAATCTTGCGGGGCCGACAGCCATGATTGATGCTGCGATGCACCGTTTCAAGGAAGCGTACGACGAAGCGCACAACGGATAAAGCCATACACGATCACATGTAAAGTAAACGACCGATACAGGCCATATGCAAAGCGCATTGCCTGTACCGGTCGTTTTGCGTGAATCAGTTGATGCCGAGCGCGTCCTTTGCAAGGCGGTCCGCAAGGTCGTTATATTTGTCTCCGGAGTGTCCCTTGACCTTCACGAAGCGGAAGCGGAGCTTTTCCGCCGCCTTGGCGCAAAAGGCCCGGTATGCGGCGGTGCCCGGCTTGTTGGCTTTCCACTCCCCTGTCGCCCACTTGGCCACGCCTTCATAATCGTGGAAAATGGTCACGGAGGGTACGCCGTGTTCCATACAGTAGGTCATCACGGTTTCCGCACCCTTGATTTCACCCGCCACGTTGCGCATTTCGGCCAATTGCGCATCCGTGAATTTCTGAGAGAAGTGCAGCTCCTCGCCATTCAAAAACAGCACGGCGCCGCAGGAGAACGCATGGGTTCCCGCATGGTAGCTGCCGTCCACATAGGCAACGGCCGTATCCGGATCTGTTTCCGCCGATTTTTTTGTAAGGTCGTCCGTTCCCTGCAGATACGCTTCGGCCTCCGCTCTGGACGGAAAGCTTTTGAAGGAAGCGCCCTTGAAGCCCGTCGTCTGCGCACGGCAATCTTCCCATGTTTCAAAAATTCCGGTTTGTCTCCCAACCCGAACCGCATAATATTTCTTTGCCATATCCGTGTCTCTTTCCTTTCCTGCAATAGAATTCAGTATACCAGCAGTTTGCGCCGCTTGCAAGCGCAAATTTTGTCGGAAACTGTTGACGGTGAAAAAACAGTGCGCTATACTATATTTGTATAGACTTATTCTGTTTTGATATACAAGGTAAGGAACGGTGGTTTTATGCGGGCGCTTCATCGTACAGGACAGCCGGGACGCAGACGGCGTCTGGCGGCGCTGGCCGCGGCACTCTGTCTGTTTTGCGCAGAAAACGCCCCGTCTGCATCGGCGGCAGAGACTGCCCGCCACATTCTGTACAGCGGCCCAACCGAATATTCCGCCGCTGCGGCTTCTTTTTCGGACGGCGATACCGTCACGGTGCTGGACCGCATCAATGAAAGCTGGGCGCGCATTATGCTGAAGGACGGCACGGTCGGTTACTGTGACGGCAGTCTGCTCGGCTGCAGCCAAAGTGTCTGCACGGAAAAGCTTTCCGCGGCCAAGACGCAGTCTCCTGTACCTGTCCGGCTTGAAGCCGATCCCGATTCCGCGGTGATCGGCAGGCTTGCGGCCAACGTCTGTGTGAAGCTGCTTTCCGATACGGAGGAAAACGGATACCGCAAGGTTTCCGTCCACGGTACGGCCACCGGTTATCTGCCCTCCGCGCGGCTGACGATGCTCGAACCGGAAACCGCGACGGTTCGTACGGTTCCGAAGCTCACAGCCAACGGCGCCGAAACGGAAGAAGAAGCGAGCAGAAAGCTCCGTGCGCTGGCTGAATACTTTGAGGACGGGCGCTATTGGAATTATATCGGCACCGGACTTCCCTGGGGTGAAGGAACGGCCTTTTCCGTGACGGATGTGCCCTGCATGCATTCCGGCTGCGGATATAACTACTGCAATGTGTATAACGGCTCGGTGATCGGATACTTTCCCGAATATGGGATCGGCATGCAGTGTTTAGGCTATGCCAGTCTGATCAGCGATCTGGTTTTCGGTACGGATGCCCCCGTCACGGTGCACAGTGATTTCGACCGGGTGCGCGTCGGCGATCA
>JBJEOO010000129.1:0-2740 GCA_051880755.1 Hominenteromicrobium sp. | reverse complement strand
GACATACTCCGTGCCGTTCTCCTGAATATACATCTCGCCCTCCGCGATGTAATACATGATATACTCGACGCTGCGCCGCCGGAAATGCATCCATTCGCCCTTGGGGCTGAAATAGTTCATAAAGCTGACATGCGGCAGCGTCGTCAGGCTGCAAAGATACTGCATAGTGACCTCCCGGGATCAGTCCAGTCCCGCCAGAAAATTCTCATAAGCATCATCAAAGGCATCGTAGGGCGTTGGATTGCCGCCGTTCGTGCTCTTGCACTGGTTATCCGAATACTCCTGTCCCACGGCAAACAGCTCGCCGACGGAGAGATCGACTCCCGCCGCCTGCGCAATTGCACAGAACGACGCAAGCGGGTCGCGGTTCTCGCGCGTCCCGAGCAGCTGCCCGCGCAGCGCAGCATCCGCCTTTGCCATCGATGTCAGCTTTTCCAGCTTTTCAAATGTGTTCATATCCGTCCTTTTCCTTTCCCGGAACAGCCGTCAATCCGGCAGCGCATCATGCTCAATAATGTATTTGGGATTATAAAAGGTCTGACCCTCATAAACGGTTTTATTGCCTGTAAATATCGTTGCTCTGCCCTTCGGACTCCTTTGATAGGTGCCGAAAACAGCAAAATGCAAATGCACGCTTCCGGAAGTTCCTGTGCTGCCCATCGTACCGATGCGCTCGCCCAGTTTTACCTGTGCCCCCTCCTCGGGAAGGTCTTTCCAATCCGCCAGATGACTGTAGAGCGAATAGACGGTCTCACCGTCCAGTTCGTGCTCCAGAATCACATGATAGCCATTTCCATCCGAAAGATCGCCGGAACCGCTGGAATATGCCACGACACCGTCCGCCGCTGCAAGGATATCCGTGCTGCCGCTGCTGGACTTCAGATCCAGTCCCAAATGATAATCCCGCTCGCGGCCGTCACAAAACTCCAGCTCACTCCAGCTCCAGGTCTCTTCTTCATAGCCTCTCCAGGAACATTGTGGATCCACTACCGGATATTCCCAGCCGGAACCGAAAAAGCTGTCAATGAACTCGACTACACCGTCCACGACCGCTTTGGCTTCCTCGGCCTGCTCGCCGTATTGCTCCTCGGCTGCGGCGTGCAGCTCGTCCCGCATCGAATTACGAACCGTATTCCAGTCATCCCCCAGCTCTTTCAGCTCCTGACGGTTCTGTTCGAGCGCCTCATCGTAAAGATCTCCGAATTCGTCACCGTAATTCTCCCGAACGGCTTCACCGACCGCTTCTTCTACCAGTCCGCAGGATGTCAGTGACAGCACCAGAATCAGGCTCAGCGCCAAGGCACACAGCTTCTTCATATTGATTCCCTCCGATCGAACGCAGATTTCAAGTTCATCTTACCACATTCTTTTCCCCTTGTCCATTGCTCCGATAAAAAACAGGCCGCCGGAAACCCGGCGGCCTGCGGAACAGCCATATAAACTTACTTGGAAGCCTCTTCAACGGCAACAGCGCAAGCGACGGTCGCGCCGACCATCGGGTTGTTGCCCATGCCGATGAGACCCATCATTTCGACGTGCGCCGGAACCGAGGAGGAGCCTGCGAACTGCGCATCGGAATGCATGCGGCCCATGGTGTCGGTCATGCCGTAAGAGGACGGGCCGGCTGCCATGTTATCCGGATGGAGCGTACGGCCTGTGCCGCCGCCGGACGCCACGGAGAAGTAATTGACGCCGTTCTCGACGCACCACTTCTTATAGGTGCCTGCAACCGGATGCTGGAATCGGGTCGGGTTGGTGGAGTTGCCGGTGATGGAAACGCCGACCTTCTCGAGCTTCATGATCGCAACGCCTTCCGGAACGTTGTCTGCGCCGTAGCACTTGACGTCCGCGCGCGGGCCGTTGGAATACGGTGTCTCGCTGACAACCTTGACTTCCTCAGCGTACGGATCGAACTCGGTCTCCACATAGGTGAAGCCGTTGATTCTGGAAATGATGAACGCAGCGTCCTTGCCGAGACCGTTCAGGATAACGCGCAGGGGCTTTGTTCTGACCTTGTTGGCGTTGAGCGCAATCTTGATCGCGCCCTCAGCCGCGGCAAAGGACTCGTGGCCGGCGAGGAATGCGAAGCACTCCGTCTCCTCGGAGAGGAGCATTTTACCGAGGTTGCCGTGGCCGAGACCGACCTTGCGGTTTTCCGCAACGGAACCCGGGATACAGAACGCCTGCAGGCCGATGCCGATGGCAGCGGCAGCATCCGCAGCCTTCGTGCAGCCCTTCTTGATGGCGATCGCGCAGCCAACCGTATATGCCCACTTTGCATTCTCAAAGCAGATCGGCTGGGTTTCCTGTACGATGGTGTACGGATCGATGCCCTTTTCCTCACAGATCGTCTTGCACTCGTCGATCGAGGAAATGCCGTATTCTTTCAGGACTCCGAGGATTTTCGCCTCGCGTCTCTCGTAACCTTCAAATGTTGCCATGCTCGTGCCCTCCTTATTCCTTACGCGGGTCGATGTACTTGACGGCGTCAGCAAATCTGCCGTATGTACCCTTGGACTTCTCGTATGCTTCGTTCGGCTCCATGCCCTTCTTGATGAAGTCTGTCATCTTGCCGAGGGAAACGAACTCGTAGCCGATAACCTGGTCGTCAGCATCGAGCGCCATTCTTGTGCAGTAGCCTTCGGTCATCTCCAGATAGCGAACGCCCTTGGCCTTGGTGCCGTACATGGTGCCGACCATGGAGCGCAGGCCCTTGCCGAGGTCTTCCATGCCTGCGCCG
>JBJEOO010000128.1:0-2749 GCA_051880755.1 Hominenteromicrobium sp. | reverse complement strand
CCAAAGCGAATCCCCTGCTGCCGAAGATGCAGGCGCAGCTCGATACCATCAATGCGATTCTGCAGGAGGACGTCTCCGGCATCCGGATCATCAAGGCCTGCGTGCGTGAATGCTATGAAAAGCTGCGCTTTGGAAAAGCCAATGATGAACAGATCAAAACGCAGCTTCGTGTGCTGATGATCTTTGCGTTTATGAACCCGGCCATGAACGCGCTGATGTATGTTGTCGTCATTCTGATTCTGCTGGTCGGTTCCTATGAAATCGGCGGTGGCCTGACAACGCCGGGCAACGTTATGGCGGCGATTACCTACACCACGCAGCTCCTGAACGGCATTTTGATGCTGGTCATGCTGTTTCAGAATATCTCCAAAGGCGCTGCATCCTGGAAGCGAGTAAAAGCGGTGCTGGACAGCGAACCGGAGCTGCAGGACGGCCCGTTCATGGGGGACACCGAGTTGCACGGGCAAATTGAATTCCGGAATGTGTCGTTTGCTTTTCCGGGTTCCGAGCATAAGGTGCTGAATCATATCAATCTGACGGTTCATCCGGGTGAGACGGTTGCGGTTATGGGTGCAACCGGATGCGGAAAATCTGCGCTTATCAGTCTGATTCCCAGATTCTACGATGTGACGGACGGCGAGGTGCTGGTGGACGGCGTGAACGTGCGGCAGTACAACCAGAAAGCGCTGCGCGATAAAATGGCTGTGGCGCTGCAGCGGAGTGAGCTGTTCAGCACGGAGCTTCGTGAAAACATTGCTTGGGGTGCGCCGGAAGCAGAGGAGCCGGAGATTCGGGCGGCGGCGCAAATCGCGCAGGCGGATGATTTCATCCGTTCAACACCGAACGGATACGATACCGTGGTTGCAGAACGCGGCATGAGCCTTTCCGGCGGACAAAAGCAGCGGATATCCATCGCCAGAGCCGTGCTCCGAAAAGCGGAAATTCTGATCTTTGACGATTCGACCAGCGCGCTGGATTTGAAAACGGAGGCCGATCTGTACGCGGCGCTGAATGAAGCCAGACCCGAAAGCACCAAGATCATCATTGCGCAGCGCATCGCTTCCGTACGCCGTGCGGACAGGATTGTCGTGCTGAACAACGGCAACGTTGAGGCCTGCGGCACGCATGCTGAGCTGATGCAGTCCTGCAGAACCTATCAGGATATCTATCAGTCGCAGATCGGAGAGGAGGAGAATAACCATGCCTGAGCCAAAAAGCATTCCGAAAAGTCTCGAGCGCATACCGGGTATGGGCCGTCCCAACCGGTTTCAGGAGGTGGAGTATGCGGAGAATATCGGCGGTACGCTGAAGCGGATTGCGGTGTATTTCATCCGGGAGAAAAACCTGGTGTTCAGCATGCTGCTTGTCGTGGTTTTCGGCACGCTCTGCGGCGTCTATGCGCCGAGCCTCCAGAGCAGAGCGATTGATATCCTTGCCGGAAGCAGGGAAGAGAGTCTCGCCCGCACGCTGATCCTTATGCTGATTACCTACCTGCTGTACAGTGCCGGGCAGCTTGTGCAGGGCATGGTCAGCGCAAAACTGAGCCAGCGGATTGTGAAGCGGATGCGTGAGGAGCTGTTCGGGAAAATTATGGATCTGCCCGTTCAGTATCTGGATACGCACTCACACGGTGATGTCATGAGCCGTATGACAAACGATATTGAGAACATCTCCACCACGGTTTCACAGTCGCTGCCGTCTCTGTTCTCCGGAGTTCTGACGATTCTCGGCACGGTGGCCATTATGCTCTGGTATTGCTGGCAGCTGGCGCTCCTGAGCTGTGCCACGGTGATTCTGACGGTGCTTGCCACCAAAATTCTCTCCAAGGGCGTCCGCAAGTTCTCACGCCGCCGGCAGCAGCTTCTCGGCATGCTGAACGGAACGGTAGAGGAAATGATATCGGGATACCGAACTGTCGTGGCGTATAACCATCAGACGGCGACAACGGAGGAATTCTGCGAAACATCCGACTCGCTGACAAAAGCCGGCATCCGCACGGATATTCTCAGCGGCGTGATGGGGCCGATCATGAACTGCATCGGCAATATCGGGTTTGTCATCATCGCGGCCTTCGGCGGCTATTTTGCGGTCAGCGGGCTGATTTCGGTGGGTGTCATTTCGGCGTTTATCGTGTATGCCAAGCAATTCAGCCGCCCGATCAACGAGATCGCACAGATTTACGGCCAGCTTCAGACGGCTATTGCGGGTGCGGAGCGCGTGTTTTCGGTTCTGGATGAAGCCGGAGAGGACAGGTCCGGTGAAGCGCTTGCGGCGGATTCGGATGCAGCCGTTGCCTTCCGGAATGTGCAGTTCGCCTATAAAAAAGGATACCCTGTTCTTCATGATTTCACCCTGACGGTGCCTTCCGGCAGGAAAGTGGCGCTGGTCGGCGCAACCGGCAGCGGAAAGACAACCGTTGTCAATCTTTTGATGCGCTTTTATGATATCGACGGCGGCGATATCTTCATCAACCGACAGAATATTCGCGATGTTTCCCGGGACAGCCTCAGGAAGAATGTCGCCATTGTGCTGCAGGATACGGTGCTGTTTTCCGATACCATCCGCAGCAATCTGAAATACGGCAACGAAAACGCGACGGATGCGCAGCTCGATCGGGCGGCGGAGATGAGCCGCTGTAAGGAAATGATTGAAATGCTGCCGAAAGGCTATGAAACGGTCCTTGCAGGCGCAGGTGAAAACATCAGTCAGGGCCAGCGCCAGCTGCTGGCCATTGCACGCGCATTTGTGG
>JBJEOO010000127.1:0-2753 GCA_051880755.1 Hominenteromicrobium sp. | reverse complement strand
AGGAGGTGATAGCCTTGTCGGATTTTGCCACATAGGGCGCGATCGTCAGTTCCTTCGCCTCGGAGGGCAGTTTGTGGCCGGTGGCCTTATAGCGCACATAGTAGGTGCCGGCGCCAAGGCCTGTGACGGTGGTGGTATCGCCGGTGATGGATGTCCATGAGGCAGAGTCGGCGGATTGACGTTGATTTTCGCGGCGCTGTCCGGCACACAAAAAAATATTTCTAAGCTGCCCCGGGAAAGAATCACGGTGGGGTAAAGGAGACTGTTATGAAATCGATACTCTTAATCGGTCTTGGACGTTTCGGAAAGCACATAGCCATGCAGCTGAATCAGCTTGGCCATCAGGTGATGGCCGTCGATCATGTGGAAAGCCGTGTCGAGGAGGTGCTGCCGTTTGTGACGAATGCGCAGATTGGTGACAGCACCAACGCGGATTTTCTGGAGTCACTCGGAATACGCAATTATGATGTCTGTATTGTGGCAATCGGCAATGACTTTCAAAGCTCCCTTGAAACGACTTCGCTGCTCAAGGAGCTTGGCGCAAAGCAGGTGGTGTCCCGGGCAGCCCGGGATGTTCAGGCGAAGTTCCTGCTTCGCAACGGTGCGGACGAGGTCGTCTATCCGGAAAAGCAGATTGCGAAATGGGCGGCCATGCGCTACAGCGCGGATCACATTCTGGACTATATCGAGTTGGACGATGATCACGCTATGGTTGAAGTCCCGGTGCCCGATGATTGGGCCGGCCGGACCATCGGACAACTGGATGTCCGGAAAAGGCACAAAATCAACATTATCGGCGTCAAGCGAAACGGCAGACTGGAGCTTTCCATTACACCGGATATGGTTCTGATGGCGGGGGAATCCATGCTGGTGCTCGGCCGAAATCGCGATCTGCAGAAGTGCTTTCGTACATAAAGCGTAGAATTGTGCAAAAGCCGGAGGTGAGTATATGCGGGAATGGATATGGGCTGCAGCGGCGGTGGCAGCCTTTGGCGTAGGATGTATTTTTATTCGATGGATTGACTGTCTGCTGAGAAAGAGCCACCGGGCAGAGCTGCGGGCTTCGGGTGCGGGCGGCAGCCTTCGGCTCGGATTTTCCGATCCGATGGCGGCGGCAGAGCTGACGGAAGTTCTGGAAAAGTATTCCGGCCATGTTTCGGGTGCGGCGGTGCAGCTGTTCGGCGGATCGGCGCAAGAGCTGCTCTGCGCGCTTTCCGACCGTCGCTTGGACGTTATTTTTCTGCCTGAATCCGTGAAAGAACCGCAGGAAACGTATTTCAATATTCGGCATATCCGGATGGCCCGTATGCCGGTATTCATGAAATACGGCGGTCTGCCGATCGGTCCGATCGCGGGCGGCGCCGCAGAGCAGCAGATGGTCTGGCTGAAAGCCGATACACTGCCGCAGGTGCAGGCGTTTATCCGTTGTTTACAGGATAAAATTCCGGCGCAGCCTGTGGAAGGTGGAAAAAAGCCCGATGAAGTGCTATAATGAACGGAAGAAAGTGTAGGCCCGCTTTGAACGCTGCGTTTCATGCCGGGCAAAAGCGGAGGGCGACAGATGGAATTACCGAGACAGGATCCGGATCAGCTTCTGCGTGCGATTCACGGGGAGGCATCCGGTAAGCCTCGCGGCAGACTGAAAATTTTCTTCGGCTATGCGGCGGGTGTCGGAAAAACATATACAATGCTGCAGGCGGCGCACCAAGCCAAAGCGCGCGGTGTGGACGTGGTGGCCGGATACATAGAGCCGCATGCACACCCGCAGACGGCGGCGCTGCTGGACGGGATGGAGCAGCTTGCGGTCAGGCAGGTTCGGCACGGCGGTGTTCTGCTTCACGAATTTGACATCGATGCGGCGCTGAAGCGAAAGCCGCAGCTCATTCTGGTGGATGAGCTGGCGCATACGAATGTTCAGGGCAGCCGGCATGTCAAGCGCTATCAGGATGTACAGGAACTGCTGAATGCCGGCATCGATGTCTATACGACGGTCAATGTTCAGCATATTGAAAGCCTGAACGATACGGTTGCTTCCATTACAGGGACACTGGTGCGCGAACGCATTCCGGATTCGGTTTTTGATCAGGCGGATCAGGTGGAGCTTGTGGATATCGAGCCGCGGGATCTGCTGGACCGTCTGACAAACCGCGAAGAGCAGGCGCAGCGCACGGCGGGAAATTCTTTTACGGCCGAAAACCTGACGGCGCTCCGTGAGATTGCCCTGCGGCGCTGTGCCGACCGGGTCAATCATCTGACGGAGAACGCCCGGATTCAAAGCCGGAGCGACTATCATACGGATGAACATATTCTGGTGTGTCTCTCCTCGTCACCGTCCAATGCCAAGATTATCCGTACGGCGGCGCGTATGGCTCAGGCCTTCCGCGGAACGCTGACGGCTTTGTTTGTTGAAACGCCGTCTTTCGCGTCCATGAGCGAGGAAGACAAGAATCGGCTGCGGGAGAATATGCGTCTTGCCCAGCAGCTTGGCGCTGAAATTGAGACGACATACGGTGAGGATGTGCCGTATCAAATCGCCGAATTTGCAAGGCTCTCCGGCGTTTCCAAAATCGTGATCGGGCGCAGCGGCGCTACCCGGAAAAGTATACTCAGCAAACCGACGCTGACGGAGCGGCTGATTGTCAACGCACCGAATCTGGATATCCATGTCATCCCGGATGTTGGCGCAGGCGGGCGCTACCGTGCGCAGCGGAGAAAACCGGGCAAGCCCTTCACCATGCCGATCCGGGATATTC
>JBJEOO010000126.1:0-12114 GCA_051880755.1 Hominenteromicrobium sp. | reverse complement strand
CAGGCGGCAAGCCCTTAAGCTTTGTTTTGATATGGTGTCAATCGTTTTTTGAAAATCGGGATGGTCATAAATGGTCGTAAGAAATGCGACTTCCCGTCAAATTCAGCTCTTTATGCGGGCATCTGATGGCTCTTTGCATCTTTGGGAATGAGTCAAGTGTTCCCCACTTTCTGCACAACAGGAAGCCGGGCTTGAGTGCAAAGAATCTCAACACACCGTACAGACAATCCCCTTTTCTTTCGCAAATTCTTCCGCTCCCCGCATGATTTTCTCCGCTTCGGAAACAATAGCCGTATCATGCAAAGCGCCGCATGCTTTGCAGAAAGGACGGTTATCCGTATGAAAACAAAAACTCCGCAGGAATACGACTCCATGGTGCAGAAGGCTTCCCCGCGCTCGCCTGTTTTCATGGACTGCCTGCTCGCGTTCCTGTTCGGCGGCGCGATCTGCACGCTCGGGCAGGCGATCGCGAACGTGTTCATGCTGATGGGGCTGACGCTCAAGGACGCGCGCACGGGCGTTTCCATCGTGCTGATTCTGCTCTCCGCCACGCTGACGGCCTTCGGTGTGTTCGACGACATTGCCAAGCACGCCGGCGCGGGCACGCTCGTGCCGATTACCGGCTTCGCAAACTCCATGGTCTCCCCCGCGATGGAATTCAAGAGCGAGGGCTTTATCACGGGCTTGGGTGCAAAGATGTTTGTCGTCTCCGGACCGGTTCTGGTGTTCGGCATCTCGGCCTCCGTGATTTACGGCATCATCCTGTACATCATCGGATTGTTTCAGGGCTGAATGAAAAAGGAGGTTCATGCGATGAAAAGGCTCGGAAAATACACGATTCTGTTTGAGCGCTGCCCCGCCATTCTGGGGCATGCGGCGGTCGGCGGCAAAAAAGAAGCGGAGGGCCCGCTCGCGCGCGACTTCGACCAGACCTTTCTGGATTCCTATCTGGCGCAGGAAAGCTGGGAAAAAGCGGAAAGCATGCTGCAGACCGAAGCCGCTTCGCTCGCCATCCAGAAGGCCGGGCTGGAAAAGCAGGACGTCAACATGATCTTTGCCGGCGACCTGCTGAACCAGTGCATTTCAAGTACCTTTGGCCTGCGGGACATGGAAATCCCGTTTCTGGGGCAGTACGGCGCATGCTCGACCATGGCGCAGACACTCGCGATGTCCGCCATCATGGTGGAAAGCGGCGCGGCCAATTACGCTTGTGCCGTGACCTCCTCCCACTTCTGCACGGCAGAGCGGCAGTTCCGCACGCCGCTCGAATACGGCAGCCAACGCACGCCAACCGCACAGTGGACAGCGACGGCCTCCGGCAGCGCGGTGCTCGGAAGAGGGACAGGCATCCGCGTGCGGCATGTGACAATCGGCCGTATCAAGGATTTCGGCGTCACCGACGTCGCGAACATGGGCGCCGCGATGGCGCCGGCGGCTGCGCAGACACTGCTGGACTTTTTCGCCGATACGGCAACGAAGCCATCGGACTACGACCGCATTTATACCGGCGACCTCGGCGCAGTCGGTTCTGAGCTGCTCAAAAGCCTGATGCAGGAAAACGGCGTTGTGCTCGAAAACCATCAGGACTGCGGGCTTTTAATCTATGACTGCGCACTGCAGGACGTCCACGCAGGCGGCTCCGGCTGCGGCTGCTCGGCAAGCGTGCTGTGCGGGCACATTCTGAACCGCATGGAGCGCGGCGACTTCAAAAACATCCTGTTCATGGCGACCGGCGCGCTGATGTCGACCACCTCCTCCCAGCAGGGCGAGAGCATTCCGGGCATCGCGCACCTTGTCCACCTGCAGGCGGAATCCTGACCGCACGGAGAGAACGATATGCCCAATCGACTGCAAAACGAAAAATCGCCCTACCTGCTCCAGCACGCGGGGAATCCCGTGGACTGGCAGCCGTGGGGCGCTGCGGCTTTTGAGGAAGCCAAGCGGCGGGATCTGCCCGTCTTTCTGAGTATCGGCTATTCCACCTGCCACTGGTGTCATGTTATGGCGCACGAATCCTTTGAATCTGCGGACACCGCGGCGCTGCTCAACCGTTATTTTATCCCGATAAAGGTTGACCGGGAGGAACGCCCCGATGTGGACGCGGTCTATATGGCGTCCTGCATAGCGGTGAACGGCTCGGGCGGCTGGCCGCTCACCGCCCTTCTGACCCCGGAGCAGAAGCCCTTCTGGGTGGGGACATATCTGCCGAAAAATCAGCTTGTATCCCTGCTGGAGCAGGCTGTGCGAAGCTGGCGGGAAAACCGGGCGGCTCTGCTTTCGGCCGGGGATACCCTGACCGAATATCTGCGGCAGGAAAATGCAAGTTCCGGAACGCCGGACAGAGCGCTTGTCGAAGCCGGGTTCGACCAATTCGCGCAGAGCTTCGACCGGCAATGGGGCGGCTTCGGGCAGGCGCCCAAATTCCCCGCCGCCCACAATCTGCTTTTCCTGCTGCGCTATGCCGATCTGACCGGCAGCCGCCGCGCCTTATCGATGGCGGAAGAAACGCTCGCGCATATGTACCGCGGCGGGCTGTTCGACCATATCGGCGGCGGTTTTGCCCGGTATTCCACCGACCGCAAATGGCTTGTGCCCCATTTTGAGAAAATGCTTTACGACAACGCGCTCCTTGCGCTCGCTTACACGGAAGCCTATCAGCAAACCAGCCGCGCGTATTGCCGGGAGGTCATCTGCCGCACGCTGGACTACGTCCTTGCGGAGCTGGCGGATCCGCTCGGCGGCTTTTACTGCGGTCAGGACGCGGACAGCGACGGTGTGGAGGGAAAATACTATGTCTTTACGCCGGAAGAGCTGCACCGTGTGCTCGGGCAGGACGCCGCGCCGTTCTGCCGCCGGTTCGGCATTACCGAAGCCGGGAATTTTGAGGGCAAAAGCATCCCCAACCTGATCGCCGCGCCCGATTGGGAGCAGACGCCGGCGGCAATCGGCGCGCTGCTGGCAGAGGTATACGATTACCGAAAGAACCGCACGCGCCTGCACCGGGACGACAAGGTGCTCACCGCATGGAACGGGCTGATGATCGCCGCATTCGCGCGGGCCGGGCTGGTTCTGGGCGAACAGCGGTATCTGGACGCCGCCGAACGGGCTGTCCGTTTCATACGCGAAAACCTGAAGGACAGCGCCGGGCGCTTACTCGCCCGCTGGCGGCAGGGCGATGCCGCGCATCCGGGCAAGCTGGAGGATTATGCCTTTTACGCGTGGGGCTTGCTGGAGCTTTACGGCGCGGCCTTCCGCGTGGATCTTCTGGCGGAGGCCTGCGCGCTTGCCGGCCGCCTGCTGGAACAATTTTTTGACGCGGATTGCGGCGGCTTCTATCCCTATGCGAAGGACGGCGAACAGCTCATCACCCGGACAAAAGAAACGTATGACGGTGCGCTGCCCTCAGGCAATGCCGCGGCGGCGCTGGTGCTTTCCCGGCTGGCAAGGCTTACCGGCGAAGCGCGCTGGCAGGAAGCGGCAAACCGTCAGCTCGCCTATCTTGCGGGCGCGGTTCAGGCGTATCCGATGGGACACGGCTTCGCGCTTCTGGCTCTGCTGGAAACGCTTTGGCCCACAGCCGAGCTGGTCTGCACGGCCGAAGAAACACCGGCAGCGCTCATACAATTTCTGCGTGAGAAGCCGCGAACCGGTCTTTCGGTGCTTGTAAAGACCGCAGAAAACCAAGCGCAGCTCGCCGCGCTCGCGCCGTTTACCGCCGCATACCCGATTCCGACATGCGGCACGCGCTACTATCTCTGCCGGGGAAAAGCCTGCCAAAGCCCGGTGGAAACCGTGGAGGAACTCGCAAAGCGCTTATCCTAGACACAAAAAAGACCGAAGCCCGGTTATGGGTCTCGGTCTTTTGGTTTGCGGGGTTTTACGCGTGCTCCTCGAGCCAGCGCAGCGCAATGTGGGCATAGACCGCCGCGCCGCAGGGCAGGGCGTCCTCGTCAAACGTCACCTGCGGGTGGTGCTGCGGGTAGCGGTGTCCCTTTTCCGGCTGTCCGGCAGCAAGGGCGAGCATGACGGACGGCACGGCGTGGCTGACGTAGGCGAAATCCTCGCTGCCGGCGCTCTTCGACGCGCCGCCGCCCGCGAGCGCGGCAAGCTGCGCAGCCGTGAAGGCGTGCCCTTCGCCGAGAAGCGCCTTGACATACCGCTCCGCGTCCGCGCAAAGCGCTTTGTCGTTTGTGAGCGTCGGGCAGCCGCTGCCGAATGTGACCTCCGCTTTGGCGCGGAACGCGCCCGCCACGCCCTGCGCGATCTCCGTCATGCGCGTTTTGAGCTGCGCGCGCGTCTCCTCGTCGTAGGTGCGGATCGTGCCGCCCATCTCCGCCGTATCGGGGATGACATTGGATGCGCCGCCGGCGTGCATCGTGCCGATGGTCAGCACGGCCTGATCGGTCAGTGCCAGCTCGCGCGCCTGAATCTCCTGCAGGGCAATCAGAATGTGCGCGGCGGCGGTCAGCGGATCAATGCCGTTGTTCGGCGCGGAACCGTGGCAGCCCTTGCCCTGCACGCGGATGGTGAGATAGTCCGCGGCGGGCGCGCTGACACCGGGCGCGGAAACAATCACGGTGCCCGGCTCAAACGGAACATTCGCCGTGACGTGGATCATCATGGCGGCGTCGACCTTCGGGTTCTCCAGCAGCCCGTTTTCGATCATGTCCTTGGAGCCTTCAAAAACCTCCTCGGCGGGCTGGAACATCAGCTTCACCGTGCCGCAGATCTCCGCTTCGTGCGCCTTCAAAAGCCGCGCCGCGCCGAGCAGCATTGCGGTGTGCAGGTCGTGCCCGCAGGCGTGCATCCGCCCGTTTTTCGAGGCAAACGGCACCTGAGCCTGCTCGCAGATGGGCAGCGCGTCCATATCGGCGCGCAGCAGAAACACCTTGCCCGGGCATTTGCCGCCCGCGAGCGCCACAAGCCCCGCTTTGCCGCAAGGCTCCGGCGTATAGCCCATTTCGGTCAGCGCGTCGGACACATAGCGGCGCGTTTCGGTGAGGTCAAATTCCGTTTCCGCGTGCTCGTGCAGATAACGGCGGTCGGTGCGGATAGTTTCCGCCATCGCTTTCGCTTCTTTCAAAAGATCTGACATTCTGAATTTCCCCTTTCTTTCCAACTATATTTTTCTGACCGGCAGCCGCAGAACCGTCCGCAGCTTTTCCGGCGCGGTTTTGCGCGGGTCACTGAGGTAGATCTCGTGGTGGCGGCGCTCGTCCGAATAATCCGCGGCAAAGCCGTTTTCCGCCATGAACTGCTCAAGGCGCTGCAGCGTCCCGGGTTCATCGTCATACGGACCGCGGTGCATCACCTGCACACAGAGGCCCTCCCTGCGCCGAACAAGGCGCGCGCCGGAAAGCGCCAGCTCCGGCTTTTTCCGGTGCAGCTTTTCCTTTGCCTGCTCGAAGACCGCCTCCGTTACAAACGACGGCTGGCGGATCATCGAGATCCATTCAAATTCCGCTTTGCGGGCGTAATCCACCGCGCTGCCGTCCGCCATGCGCCAAAGCCCTTCAAGCGGCGGCACAACGTACTCAAAGTACCCTTCGGGCTGGCTGCCGTCCATTTTGCTCATCTTGATGCCGTAGGACAGGCCGTACAGAATCTCCATCGCGTTTTTGTACGACGAGGATGTGTTCGGGTCGCCCGTACCCGGAACCTCAAGGAACAGCATCTCCGGCACCTCAACCACGGAGGGCTTTGTGCCCGGCATATAGAATAGTTTGTCCGTCTTTTTGAAATCCATTTTCTCCGCCATAAATTTTCTCCTTTTGCACCGAATGCACAGAAGGACAGCGAAATCCGCCGTCCTTCCGTCCGATCTCAGAAGAGATCCATCATATAGCACTTCTTCCTAAAGAACACCGCGTCAAACGGCGCATCCGCGCGATGAACCTGCACGTCCGGCATCCACGGGATATCCTCGGCGCCGCGCGCGCCGCAGATCAGCGCGGAGAACGCATTGATCGGCATGGCAATATCCGCAGGCTCCTCCGTCTTTTCCACAAGATTCGGCTTGCCCGGTGCAAAACTCAGCTTCCAGACCCCGCAGTTCTGCGGCAGCACTCCGTCCTCAAGGCCGATTGTGATGCTGCCCGTACCGCGGCACCGGCAGTTGAGCAGCACGCGCTCCGCATTCACAACGCGGAGCATGCCGTTCACAAAGGCCCGGCAGGCGGCGCTGTTGTTTTCACCCACGAGGGAAATCAGCGAAACGTCGCCCGGTACGGCAAAACGGATCTTGTCATAATCCGACGAAAACGCGGCCTTTGCGAAAAACAGCAGCGCATTGAGCGCCTCGGCATCACAGAACAGGAGACCGTTCTCATTCTGCGCGCCGAACTGATGGTTGCAGTCGAGCAGGGTGCCCTCCGGCGTATGAATCTTATGCGTAATCATAAAGCCGCGCGGCTCACCCGCGTCATTGCGCCACAGATAAATGTAGCGCTGCTGATCGAATAAATTCTGCTTTTCCAGCCCCGCGTCGTATTTCTCGCGGATCGCGGAAAGATTGCAGTTTTCAAAGCACTTCCGATATACCTCAAGCAGGGGCGTCATGTCGTCGCCCGGGAAGAGCTGCTCCATCCGACCGCCGACATCGCGCGGGCGCATATCGGCAAACGGGATCGTCCACTCATAGGCCTCTGCACCCACCTCAAAGCCGAACTTGCGGTAAAACTGCGTGCTGAACGGATACAGGAACGAAAATGTAAAGTCCTGCTCGTACATATCGCGCAGAGCAGCCGTGATGCAGGCGCGGATCGCGCCGCTGCGGCGGTACGGCGGCAGCGTGGAAACGCCGCCCACGCCGCCGAGCAGGTATTCTCCGCCGTCAAAGCGGCAGGGATACCGGCGGCTGTTGACACAGGCAAACATCAGCTTTTCGTCGTCCGTAAACGCGCCGAAGCAGCGATTTCGCGCCTGCTGACGCAGCTCCTCGGACGTTTTTTCGCGCGCCGCCTCTTCCTTGGCTTTTTCTAAATTGCAGCCGCCCTCAAACGCGACGGCCATCACCATATCCGACCGCCAGCTTTCCTCCGGGCGCAGCATTCTGGTTATCATACAACTTCCCCATTTCTGAATTTATTTTGATTCCGAAAGCGCGCGCAGAATTTCATCGGTGTGCATGCCGCGCGAGCCTTTGCAGAGCACCGCGTCACCCGGGCGGATCCGCGCTTTTAAAAACGCAGAAGCTTCCGCGTTCGACGCGAACCATGCGCTGTTCTGCGCGTCGCCGAAGCCTTCGACGATGTGCTTTGCGAGCGGTCCAACGCCGACCAGAAAGTCAATGCCGTTTTCCGCCGCAAAGGCGCCCGTCTCAAAATGACCGCGCACGGCGTAATCGCCAAGCTCGAGCATATCGGCCAGCACCGCATACTTTCTGCCGGCGCAGCGGATATCCGCAAGAATTTTCAGAGAAGCGCGCATGGAATCGGGACTGGCGTTATAGGTATCGTCAATCAGCGTCACACCGTTGGATTTCAAAATCTGCTGGCGCATGGCGGGCGGCTCATACTGCGCGATCGCGCGCACCGCGTCCGCCTCGTCAACGCCGACCGTTTCCGCCACGGCGAGCGCCGCAAGCGCATTGCGCACGTTGTGCTCACCGGCAGCCGGAACATACATGGGCGTTCGTTTGCCGCCGTGTACGCAGACAAAGCGCGTACCGTACACGTCGGCGTCAAGCTCCACCGCGCGCCAATCACACGCTTCGCCCAGACCAAAGCGCACGATTTTCTTTTCCGGTGTGCTTTCGAGTGTGGAAAGCAGATCATCATCGCCGTTGACGAACACGGTTCCGCCTGCCGGCAGATAGTCGGCAATCTTAAATTTCTCCGCAAGAATATTCTCCCGCGTTTTCATGAATTCAATATGCGATACGCCGATATTCGTCATGACTGCCAGCGTCGGCTTTGCGACCTTGGCAATACGCGCCATCTCGCCGGGCATACTCACGCCCATTTCCACAACGGCGGCTTCATCCTCCGGCTCGATGCGCAGCACGGTCATCGGCAGGCCGATCTGGCTGTTTGCATTGCCCGCCGTTTTCATCGTGCGCAGACCGGCGGAAACCGCCAGCGCCACCATTTCCTTGGTCGTCGTCTTGCCCACGCTGCCCGTGATGCCGATCACCGGAATCGCAAACTGCTCGCGATAGCGTTCCGCCACCTTCTGCAGCGCCGCACGGGAATCCTCAACATAAACGACCGGGCCTGCCGGGTTTTCCAGCGGCTCCTCCGAAAAAGAAGCCGCCGCGCCCGCCGCGAAAACCTGCGGAATAAAGCGGTGCGCATCCGTATTCTCGCCACGGATGGGTACGAACATCATGCCCGGCCCCGTTTTGCGGCTGTCGGTATAAAACGATGTGACGCGCGCGGTGCCGTCACCTTCAAGCCGCCCGCCGCAGAATGCGGCGATCTGCGATACAGTCAGTTCCATGCCTTCCTCCCCGGCTTACCGGAGCGCGGCCAGGGAACCCATCGGATCCCAAGGCTCCAGCGTGATGGGCGCCTGTTCAAACGCCGCACGCTGCTCTTCGGTAAGATATTTCTTGTTCACGACAACCTGATACATATACTCGTTGAACCAACCGTCACTCATGACATAATAGCCGTTGCTGCCCGGATCCTTGCCCCAGCTGTTTTCGACTCTCCAGCGGTTCGGGCAGCCGTTTTCGTCGAGATTCACGCCCTGAAACACCATCGCGTGCGTCATCTGGCTCTGGCCGTAATCGAGCCGCTGCGCCTTATCCATCGTAAACGCCGTGCTGAACAGCGTTTCAAGGTCGAGCGCATGGAGATCCAGCACGCCGCTGTCGCGCACGCTACGCTTGCCGACGTCGCAGCCGAACCAGACCGGTTCGCCGTCCTTCAGCTGCGCAATCGCCGCGCGCTTGAGCGCGTCGATCGGCAGGTTCAGATACTTGACCGGGCGGCCTTCCTTGACGTTGCCGAGGAAGGCGACGGTATAGGTTCTGCCGTAAGGCTTATCGGCCGTCGGCGCATTGATCAGGCTTATGTACTGGCTGAGGTCCATATCGACATATTTTTTAAAGAAATCCTGAGGCGTAATGCCGAGGTCGCGCACAAAGCCGTTCGGTGTATCGGCTTCAAAATCGAACCGGACCGGCGGCTTGCCGAGCGCAATGCAGAGCATGTTGTAGATTGTGCGCAGCATCTCATCCTTCTGCGCCCGCAGTGCTTCCACCGAAGCGCCCGCCTGATGCGCCGTGCGCAGCGTGCAGGCAAACTCGCGGAGCTTCTCGGTGAGATAGCCGACCAGCTCGCGCGTGGAGGAGGAAGCGACCGTTTCCGGCATAATTTCCTTCGGCACAACGCCGTACTTCTCCACAAGGTTGACGAACATGTCCCACTGGCCGCCGTCGCCGAGCGGACCGGAAAGCAGGAAGGCCACCAGACGGCCGTTTGTCGGCTCGTCGAGCGTTTCAAGAATGCTCTCGAGGAAGTAATTGCTCTTCTCCAGCTTATCGTAAAACAGCGTATAATTCTGCGAAAGCTCAAAGGTCTTGAGGCCGAGCTTCTTCATGACGCGGAAGCGCATTGTATTGAGCGCCGCGAACATCCAGCAGCGGCCGCTCTGCTTCTGGTTTGTGATCTCGCCCTGCTCGAGCGAAATATTGAACGTGTGGCGCATTTCAGCGGCATTTTCGGGGCGGATGGCGGCGTTGTTCACGCCGTTCTTCGTCGCCGCATTCATGGCAATACGGTTGGCACGGTCACCGTCGAACGCCTTTTCAAAGGCAGCAAGCGCCTCCGGTGTAATTTCCTTATTCATTGTACAGCACCCTTTCCAAATACATTTATTTCTTCAGGCTGTCCAGAATTTCCCGGATGACGACGCGCTCGTCAAACGGATATTTCCTGCCTTCGATTTCCTGATAATCCTCATGTCCTTTGCCGGCCAGCACGATAATATCACCCGGCTGGGCATTTTCAATGCACCAGCGAATCGCCTCACGGCGGTCCGGAATCTCGATATACCGGCCGTTGGTCTTATGCATGCCGACCTTGATATCCTCGATAATATCGAGCACATTCTCATAGCGCGAATTGTCCGCCGTAATCACGGAAAGATCCGCAAGCCGGCCGCTGACCTCGCCCATTTCGTAGCGGCGGACCTTCGGACGGTTGCCGCCGGCGCCGAACATGCAGACCAGGCGTTTCGGGTGATAGGCGCGCAGCGTCGTCAGAATGCTCTCCATACTGACGGCATTGTGCGCATAATCGATCAGCAGCGTAAAATCGCCGGGCATTTCAACCGGCTCCACACGCCCCTTGACCTTGACGGTACGCAGGCCCGCCTGCATCGCTTCCACCGGAATATCCAGCACGCTGCACGCGGTAATGGCACAGAGCGCATTATAGACGTTGAATCTGCCGGGAATCGCAACATCCGCCGTGAAGTTCAGCTTTCCGGAAACCGAGAACCGCACGCCGAGGAAACCGGGCGTTGTAATCAGCTCGTCGCCGTGCGCGACCATGTCTGCCGCTTCGTCATAGCCGTACGTCACCAGCGCGCAGGTATGATCCCGCACGATGCCCTGCCAGTTCGGGTCGTCAAGATTGATAATGCCGGTCCGGCACATGCGGAAGAGCATGCTCTTGCACGCCATATACTCCGCCATGTCCTTGTGCTCCGCGCCGCCGATGTGGTCCTCGGAGAAATTGGTGAACAGACCGAGGTCAAACGTGAAGCCCGCAACGCGGTGATCCTTCAGCCCGATGGACGAAACCTCCATCACGCAGTATTCGCAGCCCGCATCCGCCATCTGCCGCAGGAATTTCTGCACCTGATAATTCTCCGGCGTCGTATTGTCGGTCTGAATCAGCGTATCGCCGTACAGCACGCCGATCGTGCCGATAACGCCGGTCTTGTGCCCCGCCGCCTCCAGAATCGCGCGCATCATGAAGGCCGTCGTCGTCTTGCCCTTCGTGCCGGTGATGCCGATCACCTTCAGGTCATTCGCGGGATGTCCGAAGAACTCCGCGCTCAGATACGCCAGCGCAAGGCGGGTGTTCTCCGTCAGAATCACGGGAACCGCCACATCCACCGGCTCCTCGGCGATGACCGCTGCGGCGCCCTTTTCCACCGCCATCGCGGCGTACCGGTGTCCGTCGGAATTCGCGCCGCGCAGGCAGACAAACGCGCAGCCCGGCACCGCCAGACGGGAATCGTATACCAGATTGCTGATCTCCAGATCGGGAATATCATTCGCCTGACAGGAAATCGCGCTCAGAAGCTGTTTCAGTTTCATAATAAGCCATCCTTTTTCTGTAATTTATGACTGCTCCGCCGTGCGTGCCTGCGCATCGGCCTTCAGCAGCAGGTATTCAATCGAATCCTGCAGCGCCTGAAAGCTCGCATCCACAACGTCGCCGGACACGCCGACCGTCGTAAACGTGCCGGAACCGTCCGTTGACGTGATCAGAACGCGGACACGCGATGCCGTGGCGCTTTCGCCGTCGAGCACACGAACCTTATAGTCCGTCAGCTTCACGCGGTTCAGCACCGGATAAAACACGCCGAGCGCCTTGCGCAGCGCCGTATCAAGCGCATTGACCGGGCCGTTTCCTTCCGCCGCCATAAGCTGAATCGCATCGCCGACACGCACCTTGACCATGGCGCTCGCCCCCGCTTCTTCACCAAGCCCGGCGCCTGAATAGATCTTGTAGTATTTCAGCTCAAAATACGGCTTATACAGACCCATCTGACGACGCACGAGCAGTTCAAAGCTCGCATCCGCACCCTCAAACTGATAGCCGGCCATTTCCAGCCGCTTGATTTCGTCCAGTATTTTTTCCGTCTGTGCCGAATGGATCGTCAGCTCCGGCAGAATCTGCCGCACGCGCGCAAAGACGACCGCGCGGCCGCTGATTTCGGAGGTAGGGAACCGGCGCTTGTTGCCGACAAGGAACGGATCGACATGCTCAAACGAGCGGCTTGCCTTGATTACGCCGTCCGCGTGCATCCCCGCCTTATGCGCGAACGCATGGCTGCCGACATACGGTGCACCGGAGGGCACCTCGATATTGGCAATCGCAGCCAGCTCATGCGCATACCGGGTAAGCTGGCCGATATTTTCCTGTGGAATAC